>PBPH01000041.1 GCA_002725475.1 Methanobacteriota archaeon
CATAATTGTTGATACTGTAGCAGGGTCTCATTTAACCCCGTATCTATCAACAACTGTGCCATTTCAATTGTATCATCAGGGGAGAGAGATCCTTCATCATAAGTATCAAGAACCTCTCGTAATAGTGTTGGAATTGTCATTAGTTAGGGGATGAAAATTGGGTTGCGTCAAGTAATGCTAATTTCTCAGATTTAAACGGTCCATTCTTACTACATCCATCGTAATTATACGCCCAAAAGTATCTCTTACCCTTTTCCCATAGTTTAACATCTACAGGAGGAAATTGTGATTCAATTGTTGTTACTTTTGTGGGCATGATTAGGGCAGCAAAGGGCAAAGAATAGGTTAGGCATTAGTGGGCAATTCTTCATACTCTGGAGGGCAATTATCCTCGTAGAGCATATCATCTATCCAATCAGATTCCAGGGGGTTGTAGTTACTATCGTCTTCCATGATTGTCCTCCTTAAATGAATCGAACTGTGTGCGGGGTCGTTGATAGTTTTCCACATGATCTGTGGAATTCTCGTTGTTACTTTCCCTCCTGTACTTTGTCTTGGATTGTTTACGCTTTTCTCGCAAACTCTTCGCCCTATGTGATGAATAGGGGTCGTTGCGTTTGTAAGTCCTTCCCATTGGAATTTGTGCGATAGATGTATTATAGGGGATAATGATTGTGCTGTCAAGGTGTTACAGACATTTTGTAATCTGTCCATGAGTTGTTGACAAAAAAATCTCGATGTGTTACAGTCTTAGACAACACTTAGTGAGCGTATTTATGGTGGAATACTTATCACTCTACAATGTTTATTTTCACATTTAAAATATACACTATTTTCCACATGTGTTGTGGAAAAGTAATAGAAACTGTGTGGAAAACTCATTGTTAATTAGAAGGAACAATGTTAGCACTAAGTGTTATTCTTTCGTTGCTTGGGTTACTATCATATCCATGCGTTAAGTTTGCGGGAAAAGTAACAATATCTCCTTCATTAATTTTAAATGTTGCTTCAGTCATGTTATAAGGTGTTAACTCTGTGCTATCAATTTGAATTATTGGGTAATGATTAGAGGAGACATTCTTTCGCCATTTAATGTAACTATGTTGCTCATCATTGTAGTTGATAAAATAACACATAGAGTAGACACAGTTACTAACTTCGTGGGGAGCATAGATTGCACCCTCTGATGCTAACTCAAGGTATGAATCGTTAATGATAAAATTGGTCTTATATTTGATTGAATTGTTGTTATGTTTAGTGACTGCATCTATCAGGGTACGATGTAATTCAGGAATGTCATTTATCAGTTGATTGTTATCACCTATCTGGGTAACATTGTGGGAAATTGATTCTCTACCATGCTTCTCTTTAAAGGCACTATCTTTCATCCAGAGCAGAATCTGTTCTTTTAATTGTTTATGATTAGGGACAGTATATTTGGAGACTGGTGTAGGAAATAGTCCGTAAGTCTCTTGTTGAATACTATCAACTAATGAATCAGATAAGGGGTTAGTTTGTGTCATCGTATGTAAAGATATCCTCCTGCCCAGTCTACTCTATTAAAGCAATCTTGTGGGTTGTTTAACAAATTGTAGCGGACGATTGCGGCAGGTTTGTTATAACTTGCGGGTTTAAATACGTCGCCTGTGTGTATATCTATAAAGGCATGTACGCTGTTGTCCGTTGTTATTTTGTAGTATTTTCTACCCTTGGTTACTTTAACATCAAAGGCAGAACTGTAACCAGTTTGTTTATAATTATTTTCCACATATCCTGCTAGTTTATATACATTCTCTTCAACAATTTGTTGGGCATTGATGTCATTAATGACTGAGGATAATTGTGGCATTAGTTGTTAGTCTCCTGGTGATTGTAGAGTTTATCTAATAACGAGTCGATGCAATCTTTCTCGTTATCTTCTAAGAATACCCTGTGATTAAGGATGGATTTAAGTACTACTCCGTACTCTAATCGTGTGAGTTTCGTTGTCATTAATAGGCAGTCCTTGCGAGTTCGTAAATAACATCTTGCACTTGCTTAATTTCATTGACTGTTTCTTCTTTAACAGCACAATCACTGGCAAGTTTGTTATATTCAATAAGGGCACAATCGATGATGTCCCATTGTTCATTAGTGAAGAAATCTTGAATGCAATTTAACTCTCTGTGAGAGTATGCTTTGTTGTTGATTGTGAATGAAGTCATCTTAATTTGGGATGGAAAAAGAATAGAATTGGTAGTCAATTTAGAAGTCGTTGAGTATACTTGTGCGTCGCAGTGGTTGTTTATACTCTGCGACGTATTCTGGATTCTTGACTAACACTTTGTGTCCAGTCTTTGTGTCAATTACTTTAACAAATTGTGCTCTAATTGGTGAATCAATTGTTGCAAATGAAGTGAAAGAAGTGCGTCGAATTAATTTCATTTAGTGTGAAATTTGTTTGATACTGTTATTATAGGGCATCAGAAGCGAGATGGAATGCGTTCGTAGGCACTTTGGTCAGTGTCACACAAGCGGTTGACAACCTCGTCTTCTTTCTGGTATTGTCTGAGTTTCTTTGAAATGTTCTTATATTTCTTAGGAAGTACATCTAAGTTAGTATCAACTAGAGCAAAGATTACATTCCATTCATCATTAGTTAAGCGTTTAAATCCTCTGCCATCACTAACAACTACTTTGGCATCTAATTCACTATTTGTAGCATTAGGATTTGCAGTTTGTGAATAAATTGGACGTGGATTGAGTTTAGTCATTGTTAGTAACTGTGTAGGATGGAAAATAATAAAAATGAGGGGCAAAGTGCCCCTCTAATATGTTAACCCCATGTAGTGATGTAAGCATCAATTACTGCTAGTAATTCGTTGCCTGTTTCACATCTTGAAAGGTCTTCAGTAAGGAAACGAAGTGCATTAACTTGTGACATAGAGTTAGTACCATTTAGTAAAGAAAAATGAGCAGTTTAAAGTCATACTCAGGACTGAAAGATTTAGTAGTTTACTTCAACACCAGAAGTAAAAGGTACTGTGCCTAAGTTATCATTAAGATACCAAGTCCAGTCCTTTTGATATACTCCACATGCAGGATTGATGTCGTTGAGTATAGCATTTAATCTTGACTTTGTAGTGACTGACTGCCATCCACCGTCGAAGATTTGCACGAATGTGTCACCTAGTCTAGCAATTAGATTGCCATGTAGTCTGACAGTCACTGTGCGGTCATCAACTGAAACGCTGGTGTTTGCCTTGCTCCAGTTTGTGCGGTTGCGAATTGCTGAATTCATTTCAGATTCGATTTTGCGCATGTGATGAAAGGGGATAAGGGTTGAAAATCGGTGGTTTTGCCTCCGATACACTCATTATAGGGCATATTGCGGAGAGTGTGCGGAATAGTGGACAGTTTATCAACTAGCACACCGCATTGGCATGTCCTCCCTCAATGAATATATCATTAACAATGCGGGTCAATCTTTCTTTACACTTTTTGCCATAATTCTTATGCACAGGTACAACACAATACCCAGTGGATTTGCGATACATGCTAACAACACCAGGAGAAATGTTGCCTTCCTTAATATCATCGGAATCTGATTTATTAAGTCTAATAACACGACCGATAGATTGTGCCATCTCGATGACATTAAGATTTCGCAGGAAGATTGTATGAGATAGTCCACTAACATTGATACCCTCCGATAAGATCGAGTAATGAAAGATAACAAACCTTTTCTCTTCTTTACTGCCCCATTCTTTGAGAGTTTTAAAGAACGTAGTGCGATTAACTTTTGTTTTGTTGACATAAGCACCGTATTTAGAGGTAATATGTAATACATCATACCCACGAGATTCTAACTCTTTGAGTAAAGATGTATGACCTAACATGTTATTCAATACCCTAGAACTAGGGACACTAACTAACACTTTAGGGTTGACAGTATCATCAATATTATCAATGATATTCTCAACAGTTAGTGCATGATGGACGTAAGCATTTACCTTATTATAATGTAAATCATGCTCAAAAGGTACAATGGTAGGTGATAAGATATGTCCTGCATTTACCAACTCAATTGCACTAACTTGCTCAATGATTGTACCCCATACATTAACATTATTCATGCCTCTATCGTGCTTATATGATACTCTAGGGGTTGCAGTAAAGTAATAACAACGCTCTGCATATTCACTCACTTCACTAACACTTTTGAAGAATGATTTAGCAGTGCCATTGTGTGCTTCATCGAAGTAAATGTTGTTGACTTCGATCTCACTATCAACAACACGATTTAATGAATGATATGTAGTAAATATGAGAATATGTGCATCATCATTGTTATCAACAAACTCTTTAATTTCATCTGTTTTAGTGGAACTATCGAAGGGAGTACGTCCACTATGTACATGCAATACCTTTACATTATCAGGTAGAAATGTAAAGAAATCATCGCATAATTGTTGTGCTAATAGTATACGTGGTGCTACAACTACATTAACTAATTGATGACCAAGGTCTTCTGCTAATTCTAAATTAAGCAGTAAATCCTTAATCATAATCATAGTTTTACCACCACCAGTAGGTACAACAATTTGACCCTTATTCTCACGAAACATTGCATCTAATGCACGTTCTTGATGTGGTCTGAGTGTTAAGGTCATGATGTAATCCAGTTGGATTTGTTAATACTTTGTTTACATGATTGGCATGTTAATGCTGACCATGAAAAGTGAAATACTCGTGCTTCAGTGTTACATTGTGGACAAACTATCAATTTGCCGTTAACACCTGCACGAGTGTATCTGTTGACGTTATGTGTCAATTTAGACTCCATAATAATCAACTAAGTAATCCTCAAGGTCACGTAGTTGGTCAACATTTAGTGACTTAATGTGTGTTTCCACGATGTCACCGAGAAGCATTGAATCTTCACTGCATGCTGTTAACAATTGCTTAAACAGCAGTGAGGGATTGGGTTCTAGTCTCATGAGAGTCCTTTGCTTGTTTACATTTATAATTGTACATGAAAAAACCCCCTAATGGGGGTTAGTGTGTGCCACTTTGTCAAGTGGTTGGAAATGCTCTCGTGTAGGCATCCTTACAATAGTTGTAAGATTTCACAGCATATGGTTTGGAGAAGTCATATGCCTTGCGAAGGTCAACCAGCAGTGCATTCCACTCATAGAGGTGGATATCCCATCTTAGTTTGAAGTCTCTTTTGTAGTCCTCAAGACTGAGCAGGGTTGTTGGTCTGATGTCTTCGGTGATGATGACCTTGGGTTCTTCAGTCACTTTCTTAGTCCTCGTAGTGGGTTTAACTGTCTGAGCAGGTGCCTTGCGAGTCCTAG
>PBPH01000042.1 GCA_002725475.1 Methanobacteriota archaeon
AATAACCTAATGTATTGGAAGGATCTCTCTGGGGTTGGATATAACCTTAATGATCCTACTACTTACTCTGGTGGTGTTGCTCCTGCTAATACTTACGATGCTAACTATGCATCTGGTAATAACCAAGATATTAACAATTGTGCAAACGTTAAGACTTATATTGATACACTAAGAGCTATTGCGACAACCGCAATGACTGCTGGTAACCTTAATAACGTTAATGCTCTTTCTAGCGTTAATGATGGAACATTTGTTGATGGTGAAACAATCAGGACTACAAAGGTTGCTTATAAGGATCGCTCTAGAGGATTATTCGTAACTGGAGACCAAATTAAGGGTGTAACTTCTGGAGCAGTATTTAATGCAATTGGTGCTAACTCTGGTCTTAAGTGGATATTTGCAAGTGCTATTACTGGCACATTCCAAGATGGTGAATATCTCACTAATTCCACTCTAACTGCAACAAATATCACTACTAGTGTTATTGTTAAGAAGCCTGAGCTTGATGGCACTAAATCTGTCTATATTCCTTCTAATGGAGTTATTACACAATCTGAAAGAGGAGACTTTGCATTTGGCACTGGAGACTTCACATTAGAAGGTTGGTTCCGTCCTGCTGCTAATGTTGGCACACAGATGCTATTTGACTTCCGTCGTTTGAGTGCTGCTTCAGGACTCAACGTTAGAATGGATGCACAAGAATTAAAGGTATATAACGGCACAACACAAGTTATCAATAGTGGTAACATCTTCACAACAACTGGTACTTGGTATCATATTGTGGTTGTTAGAAGCAGTAACGTTACTCAGGCATATGTAAATGGTGCTCAGGTTGGTAGTAACTTCGTTGATAATAACAATTATCTTTATTCTGCTTTATATCTTGGTTGTGACTTTAACCAAGCAACTCATTGGACTGGTCACGTAGATAACGTTGTAGTTAAGAAAGGTATTGCTGATTATACTGCTGGATTTGTACCACAGACACAAGTTGATTATACTCAAGATAATATTGTATTTGGTTTAGATGGTGAAGGTCCATTCATTGCTTCTACTACTGAAGTATGGGCAAAGTATAGTGGACAAAATACAGCATCTACAACTGCTAAGAAATTAGATTATGATAATCGTGCAGTTATTGCATCTGACGTTGATTTAGGTAGATTAGAGAATAGGACTTGTGCAGATATTCTTGATTTGAATGCTACTTGGATTGCTGAAGAAGCAGTCGGTAGGATGAAGAATACATTCTCTGATTTCACTATCCGTGGTGACGATCCTGGTAATAATGTATATGGTGGTACCAACCTTTGTATCAGGGATACTAAGGATTACATCCTAGGTGCACTTATTAAGGATATTAGAGAAGGTGGTAATTTCCATACTATCTTTACTGCAAGGACTTATTTAACTTCTAGTGGTAAATTAGACCATATTGCTGCTGAGATTCTTCAGTCACTTTATACTTGGAATCAGGTATTTGAGCTTTGCAACTTTGTAATTACTACAACATCTAGTGACCTAACTGGTACCTATACTACAAAACTAAGAATTCCAAATAATTTCTCATCACCTGCATCACAAGGTGTACAAGATGAGATTACTCAACTTGGTAATGATTTACTTAAGGTTATTGCTCCTAATGACCAGAGATTTAGAGAAGGTGGATTCCAACTTTGGAAGAACCGTGATTACATTGCTGAAGAAGCAGCTGGATATGTAGAAGCTAAGTATCAGCAGGAAATTAATGGTGTTACCTATGACTTCCTAACAATGCCTGGTGGTGGTAGGACAACATGTGAAAGAGATATTAAAGATTTCATTCTTCCTGCTGTAATGGCTGACCTAGTTACAGGTGGCACATATCAGACTCAAGCAGTTATCGATAAGTATCTTGATTCACAAGATAATATTACTAGTGTAGAGGATGAGCTTAATCCAACCTTAGATGCAATTGAGCATACTAAGATGCTTTGTATGAAGGCAGTTAATAACCTATTGTTATCTCCAGGTGTTGCTGTTGCTGAATTAGGTGTTCCTGCATGGGTACAAGAAGAGTATTATTCACCAGCATATACAACAAGAGCAGCATATAGAGATGATACTATTGTTAAAGATACTGAAGCATATCCACAAGCAACTAGAAATGCTAATGATAGATTCTTAGATGCTGCAAGACTCATTGACCTTAATAAGTCAGTAATTGCTAGAGAAGTTGTTGCAGTAATGAATGACTTGTCTAAGTATGAGAATCTTCAAATTCCTGGTGGTCATGTTAACTGTGAAGATGATGTCCTTGACATGATAGATGCGATGGTTCATGACCTTCGTATGGATTGTAATGAGAAGACATACGATGCAGCAGCATTATATGTTGAGACAGAAAATAATTCACTTAAGCACATTGAGACTGAGTGGGAAGCATCTATCACTGTAGTTAAGATATTGAGAGATGTCCTTACAATGACAATGCGTAATGCATTTGGTAGGGATTATATAGAAGGCACTGACCTTAATACTACTCCAGTACAATCTTATGAGCAGAATGCTAAGGAGACATTATATCAACAATGTGCTGATGCAATTGATGGAAATATTAGATACATTGCAGAGCAAGCAGTTGCTGCTGGTTTAGTCCAATTCCCTAACCTTAATATTCCTGGAGGGTCATCAAACTGCGTCCATGACGTTACTGATATTCTCAGGTCATTAGCATTTAACCTTAAGTATGGTGGTAATAACTGGTTACAGTATTCTACTGAATTCTATACAACTTATGCTGGTAACTTAGACCACGTTACTAATGCACCTACTGAGACTAATTGGATAATGAATAAAGCACGTGATTATGCAATTCGTGCTATGAAGGGTCAGGTAATTACTAATGCTGCTGGTCATAATGTTGACCAGAGATTCTATAATGCTGTCCCAAGACCTACCAATTCTCTGAAAAATAGTGATGAGAATGGTATCATTACTGGTAGTGAAAATAATATCGTTACTAGAAACTTTAAGTTTGGTGAGGATAAGATTTCAACAACAGATACTGGCACAGGTATCATCACCGATGAGGATGCTGTATTCCGTGTTGTAACTAAACTTCCATCTACTCCAATTGATGCTTGTTTATTTGAAGCAGGTGGTAATACATCTGGTGTTTGGGTTGGTATTAGAGACAGTGGAACATATTTCAGACTTCGTGCTGGTAATGGTCAGAATTCATATGCTGCTGGTGCATCATATACCTCAGACACTGGTCTTGCTATGCTTGACCTACAAATTACTGGGCAATTTGCAACTTACTTCGATGATGGTGACCATGAATTAGTATGGGAGATTAAGATTGGTGGTAATCTAAGCACTGGTCCTGGTAGAATTAAACTATGGATTGATGGAGACTTCATTGACGAAGCAGTAACTCCAGGTGGCGGTAATACTGGTCTAACTGGTGGATCTGGAATCTTTGCTAATGAGCAATGGGCTGGATTCGGTGTATCAAATGGATCTCTAGTTTCTGGCGAGGCTGCTGGCATTAATACATTTACTGTTAATGTTGGACCTGCTCCTACTATTGCATATGACGTAACCAACGCAGTGTATGACAGTAGCACAGGTGATCTAGAATTAAATGTAGGACATCATAACCATACTCCTGGTACTTTCCTATCTCTGGTTACAAATTCATTGAATTTCACATGTGACCAAGATAATAATGCTACAACTCATTCATATCCTAGGTCAGGAGACCCTGCAGGTAATACTTCTATAGAAGTCCTCGATGTCGGTAAGGTTGAATGGACTGCAGAGAATGCTGTATATGATCCTGAGACAGGAACTATGACTATTACAGTTGATAGTCACGGTTTAACTGATTCTACAACTCATACTGCTACAGATGCAGCATATAATCCTGATTCTGGTGTTTTAGAAATCACCCTGAGTGGTCATTCATTTAAGACTGGTGACCAAGTAAGAATTAAGAACGGTGGATTAATATTCACCTGTGCACAAGATAATCACGCTACTAAGCATGGATATCCAAGACAGAAAGACCCTGCTGGTAATCAGTGGTTGATTGTTGAATCTACTACCACAGAGACATTTAGTGTCAACGTTGGTATGACACCTAAGGTTGAATATGATGTATCTGCAGCAACATATAATCAGGAAGATGGCGAGCTTGAAATGACAATCGGTCAACACCGTTTTGTTGGTGCTACCGTCCATACTGCAACATATGCTGAGTATACTGCTTCTACTGGTTGGTTGAAACTAACTGTACCTGGTCATAAGATTACTAAAGGTGAGCAAATTCAAATCATGGATAACTCCATGACATTTACTTGCTCAATGGATAATCATTATTCTAACCACACATATCCAAGGGCAACTGACCCATGTGTTGACAAGTGGTTAGATGTTGTTGAGACTGATATTCCTAACGGTACATTCACTGTTAATGTAGGTGCATCACCTATTGTTGGATATAATGCAACTTCTGCTAACTTTAATGCTGCTAGTGGTGACCTTATTTTAACCATTGGAGACCACACTCTCCCAGTAGGAACTCATATTAAATTAGCACAAGGGTCACTATCCTTCACATGTGATATGGATGACCATGCTAGTGTCCACAAATATCCTAGAAGTGTTGACCCAGTACATAACGAGCCTATTCCAATTAAGGCTGTTACTTCTGATTCTGTTACTATTAACGTTGGTCCTACACCTCAGGTTCAGTATGATGTTAGCAATGCTACTTTCACACCTGCTGATGGTCTGTTGACATTAACAACAGATAGGAAGTTTAGTTTCCGTGATTCTACCAGACATAGTATTAATACTGCATCTTATAATGGTCAGACTGGTTTGATGAGACTCAAGGTTACTGACCATGGATTCTCCGATGGAGATTTCGTTAAATTAGATGATGGTGCTGTCACATTTACTTGTGATATGGATGCTAATGCATCTAACCATGCATATCCTCGCTCTACTGATCCATATAGTGGTAAGTGGATGGATGTTAGAAATGCATCTAAGGATGAATTTGATGTATATGTTGGTATGACACCAGAGATACCATTTGCAGTCTCTGATGCTACTTTCAATCCTAATACTGGTAGTATGGTATTGACTATCGGTGAGCATACCTTAGTAACTGGACAGAATGTTAAACTAACAGAAGAGTCAGTAACATTCCAGTGTTTCTTAGATGCTTATCAAACTGACCATGCATATCCTAGAGCATCTGGATCTAACTACGTTGGTAATGGTGGTGCTGACCCATTCTATAACAAACCAATTGCAATTGCAGCAACAACTTCTACAACTATTGAATTGAATGTTGGTGCTTCTTCAGATACTACACAACATCAGTTTGTAGCTGCTGTTGGATTAACTCCAACTAACATTAGTCACAATCCTAATACAGGTCTTATGACTATCACTGTTGTTGATCATAAACTAAGCAATGGTGATTTCATTAAGATTGCTGATAATGCATTGACATTTACTTGTGCAATGGATAATCATGCAACTGACCATACATATCCACGTCCTGCAGACCCTGCTTCTGGATCATGGTTGAAAGTTTCTAACGTATCTGGTAACCAGTTTGATGTCCAAGTACTATCTGTAATTCCACAAACTAATACTACTCTTCACCTCTTTAAATCTGCTGTTGCTAACTGCATCACTAAGTCTGTTGTTAAGAGTGGTGGTGTTTACAACCATACATACGTTTCTTCTGTTGCTGACAGTCTACTTCATGCTGGAGATAGCGTTAAGATTGCACCTAATTCATTAGTATTCCGTTGTGATGAAGATGGACAGTCAAGTGACCATAGTTATCCTAGAGCTGCAACAACAACTCATACTCCTACAGATGTATCCTACGATCCTAATACAGGACATTTAAGATTTGAAGTTGCTGGACATGGATTCTCAAGTGGTGACTACATTAAGATTGCTGATAATTCTCTTACATTTACATGTAAGAAAGATGATGATGCAACTGGACATACCTATCCAAGAGCAACTGACCCTGTAAGTGGTAAGTGGGTCATGATTCATGATGTTACAACTGATAAGTTTACTATTGAAGTATTAGATTCTATACCTTCTACAAATACCACAATCCATTCATTTGTATCTGCTGATGCAAACTGCATTACTCATAAGAAGGATCACTTCTATGATACAAATATTCCTATTCATGGATTAGGCACAACATCACAAACTCCATCTGATATTACCTACGATCCAACTGCAGGTAAGATGAGAGTTACTGTTGCTGGTACTTACACTGATGCTACTGCATATACACCTAGTGGAGTTACATTCTATCCTGCAACTGGTATCTTAAGAGTAACAAACTCTGGTCATTCTGTTAAGAATGGTGATATGATGCTTATTAAGGATAGCACCTTAACATTCAGATGTGATGAAGATAGTCAAGCATCTGACCATCTATATCCAAGACCATCTGACCCAGTTAGCGGTAGATGGATTAAGGCATTTAATGTAGGTAGCACAACATATGACCTACAAGTTGGTAATGTATTAGGTGAGGCTGCTATTTCTAACCAGACAACTCATGTCTGCACAAATATTGCTGCTGGTGCCATCCTACATGCACAGGACTTTGTTAAGTTTGACGAGAATTCAATAACATTCCAGTGCACTAAGGATAATAACGCTACTGACCACACATATCCAAGAAGGTCAGACCCAACATTTAATCATTGGTTACCTGTTTCTAATGTTTCAGGTGGAGCATTTGATGTCCATGTTGGTAAGTCTGGTATTAACGATGTATACGACCATACATTTGTATCAGTTGGTGCTAATGGAATGAAGCATCAGAATGGTACAGTTATCCTAGATGTAGGTAATGGTGCTATTTCTAATCAAACAACTCATGTATTCCAGAGTGCTACTCCTAATGCATTGACTGGTGGTGGACAGTATAATCATACATTTATTCCATCAGCAGAAACATATACACCAACTACTGCTACCTATCTACCAGCAACAGGTGTGATGACTATCACCATACCTAATCATGGATTCATGGAAGGTGAGAGTATTAAGATTGCTGATTATGGTTTAACATTCACCTGTCTACAAGATAGTAATGGTAGTGACCACTCATATCCAAGAAATACTGACCCTGTAAGTGGTAAGTGGTTGACTATTAGTAATGTAACTGATGAGACATTTGATGTCCAAGTCCTTCAGAATATTCCATCTACTAACACAACACTTCATACTTTCAAGAGAGCAGTTGCTGGATGTATAACAAGAGCAGGTGTAGCCACTGGTGGTAATTACACTCACAAATTTGTTGCTCCTTCTCAGTTAACACCAACTAACGTTGCATATAATCCAACAACAGGTATTATGTCAATAACTGTTGCTGGTCATGGACTTAAGAATGGTAGTAGAATTAAGGTGCAAGATGGATTCGTAACATTTACTTGTGACCAAGATAGTGACCAAACCAATCATGCTTATCCTAGGGCATCTGACCCATATAGTGATGAGTGGATGAAGGTAAGTAACGTCACTAAGGATACCTTTGACGTACAAGTCCTATTCAACATTCCTTCTAGCAATACTACAACCCATACATTCGTATCTGCAGTACCTAATAGTATTACAGTTGCTACTCTATTCAAGGGTAATGATAGTATCAAGATTGCTGAGAATGCTCTAACATTTACTTGCTCCATGGATGGTGGTAGCACAGAGCATACCTATCCACGTGCTACTGACCCTGCATACAATAACTCACTAAGGATTATTGATGATGGTGTAACACGTCATACTCCAACTAATGCTGTTTATACTCCAGGTACAGGTAATCTAACTCTAACAGTACCTAAGCATGGATGGTCTAATGGTGATTACATCAGACTTGATGATTATGCATTGGATCTCACTTGCACAATGGATGACAATTCTGAGAATCATGCATATCCAAGAGGCACTGACCCTGTAAGTAATAAGTGGGTGCAGATTTCTAACGTTGCTACAGATACTTTTGATATCAACGTAGGCACAACCTCTGCTGTCCAGTATACACCTACTGATGCTTCTTATGACCCATATACAGGTCATGTAGAAATGAATATTGGTGCTCATCCACTTAAGGTTGGACAGAGTATTAAACTTGCTGACGGTGGTTTAACATTCCAGTGTGACTTAGATGGTAATGCAACTAACCATGCATATCCAAGGACTACTGAGGATACATTCACTCCTACTGCAGCAACCTACAGTGGTGAAACAGGATACCTTCAATTAACCATTGAAAATCATGGTATGGATGATGGATCCTATATCAAGATTGCAGATAATGCACTTTCTGCTACTTGCACAATGGATGGCAATACAGATACTAAGACATATCCTAGGTCATCTGATCCTATTAGTGGTAAGTGGAAGAAAGTAGAAAATTCAACTGTTAATACTATTGATATTTTCGTTGGTAAATCAGAATTCACTAGTTACGACCCTCAGAATGTAGATTACAATCCTGCTACAGGTGTAATGGTAATTACTGTTGGTCCTGACCATGGAATAGTTACTGGAGATAGCATCTACATTAACCCACTATCCATGTGCTTTACTTGTGCACAGGATGGTCATGGTAGTGACCACTTCTATCCACGTCCTAATGGTACTGGTGGTGCTACTTCTGATGACCCTGCATATCAAGATGCTGTTGATGTAACTGCTGTATCTGATAGCACTATTACAGTTAATGTAAACCCATCACCTACTGGAGCATCTAATCACGCTCACATCTTTAAACCTTCTGTAGGTAAGACACCAACTGCAATTACTTACAGTCCATCTTCAGGTATCATGACTGTGACTGTTGTTGGTCATGGAATGGAGAATGGAGAGCAAATTCTATTTGAAGATAACTCTCTTATCTTTACCTGTGCCAAGGATGACCATGAGACAGAGCATGCATATCCAAGACCAACTGATTATGCAAGCAACAATTGGTTGACTATTTCTAATAGGACTAATGATACTTTCCAAGTTAAAGTCTTAGATAAAATACCTTCTACTAATACCTCTGTTCATACATTTAAGTATGCTAAGAAGCAGTCAATGTTGAGAGGCACTATTAGAAAGGGTGGTTCATTCGACCATACATTTACTGCATTCTCATCTGGTGGTGTATCTCATCTAAGAGATAGAGCACATGATATGCCTCTTGAGATTCAGAAGGTTGGTAACGCTAAGTATACTGCAACTGGTGCTACATACAATCCTGCAACTGGTATCTTACAGGTTACAATCAACAACCATCCATTCTCTAATGGAAATAGAATTAAGATTGCTGACAACTCATTGATATTCACATGTGATATGGATAGCAATGCAACCAAGCATAGTTACCCACGTAAGGGTGTTGACCCATATGCAGGTAAGTGGTTGGAGATTAGCAATAAGCAGACAAACACATTTGATGTATTTGTAGGTAAGCAACCACGTGCTAACTACCTAGTTTCTGATGGTTCATATAATCCTGCTACAGGTGATATGACCTTAAAGATTGGTCAGCACAACTATAGAGGTGGATCACAGCATACTGTAACTGATGCTCATTACACTGCTTCCTCTGGTGTATTGAAACTAACAGTACCTTCACATGGATTTACTATTGGTGACAGAATTAAGTTAGCAGATGATTCTCTTACATTCAGATGTGAGATGGATGGTAATACTTCTAACAAGACATATCCAAGAGCAACTGATCCTAAGCGTAATAAGTGGATGGATATTAGTAATGTTACCTATGACACCTTTGAAGTTAACGTTGGATCATCTCCAATAGTTAATCACGATGTAACTACTGCTACTTACGATCCAAATTCAGGTAATTTAGAATTGACAATTGGATCTCACACTTTAACTGTTGGTGAGAGCATTAAGATTAAGAATAATTCATTGTCCTTCACTTGTGATTTCAATGGTGATGGTAACACTACTGTTAAGACATATCCTCGCTCCTCTGGTGCTTCAACTGGTGATGGTAAGGACTATGTTTATGATACTGCTGTTGCAATTACCGCAGTAAGTGGCACAACCATTACTGTTAATGTTAATGGTGGTCAAGGTGCTATCACAGATACTACTGCTCACAACTGGTCTGGTGGCACATCAACTGCTGCTATTCAGAGTGGTGGTAACTATCCTCACACCTTCCAGTCTGCTACTACAAATGGTTTGACTGTATCACATGAAGCAATTAAGATTGCTAAGGAATCATTAGTATTCAAGTGTGCAAATGATTCATTTGCTTCTGAGCACAAGTATCCAAGAACAACTGACCCATACTATAACACTTCAGTACCTATTGTTTCTTCTACTGCTGATAGCGTTACAGTGAATATTGGTATATCTTCTGACCTAACAGAGCATAGGTTTGAAAGGTCTATTAATGCATTCACACCAACTGGTGCAACATTTGTACCTGCTACTGGTGTTATGACAGTAACAATCCCAAGTCACCCATTTGCCAATGGTGATCAGGTGCAGGTTAAAGATGGTGGATTTACATTTACTTGCTTAGAAGATAATAATCAGACTAATCATTCTTATCCAAGAGCAAGTGACCCTGCTTCACAGAATGCATGGTTAACTGTATCTAACGTATCTGGAAATAATTTTGATATTAACGTTGGTACATCCTCTAACACTACAACTCATACATGGGTATCTTCCTTAGATGGTGCAGTTATAAGAGGAGTTGTCCAAGGTGGTGGTGCTTATGCACATACATTTGATAGTGCAGTTGCTGATGGAATCCATTGGGAGAATTCAACAATTAGTGTCGATGTAGGTGAATCTAAAGCTAAAGGATATGGCGTTTCTGCTGCATCCTTCGTACCTGCTACAGGTCTACTTACAATGACTATAGGTAACCATCAACTTAAGACTGGTACCTATGCGAAGATTGCTGCTAATTCAATGGTATTCCGTTGTGACCAAGATAGTCAGCAAAGTGACCACTCATATCCACGTCCTAATGGATATAATGGTGCTACAGCAGATGACCCTGCGTTTAACGATAGAGTTGAAATTACTGCTGTAACTGCTGACAGTATTACTGTTAATGTTGGTACATCTTCTAACACCACAACTCACGTATTCCAAAACGCTAATAATACTTACACCCCATCATCTGCTGCTTACGACCCAACTACAGGTATCATGACTGTTAGTGCTCCTAAGGACACTAAGACAGTAAGTGGTGCTACCTATAACCCAACAACAGGTGTGATGGTATTGACTATTGGTGCTCATACATTGACCACTGATGATACTATCAAACTGAAGCCAAATTCAATTACATTCAGTTGTGATTTCAATGGTGATGGTAATGTTTCTAATAAGTCATATCCTCGTGCTGAGGGTGCAGCAACCACTAGTGGTGCTGACTATGCTTATAATACTGCTCTAGCAATTAGTGCGGTAGACCAAGCAGCAGGAACAATTACTATTAACGTTAATGGTGGACAAGGTGCTGTAACAGATACTTCTGCTCATTCATTCGTTTCAGCAACTGCTAATGGAGTCCTAGTTGGCAACCACTTCCAGAATGGTGAATACGTTAAGATTGCAGACAATACATTTACCTTCACATGTGAGAAGGATAATGATACTACTAACCATTCATATCCAAGGTCTACTGACCAAGCAAGTGGAAGATGGTTGAAGATTTCTAACTGTAATGTTGATACATTTGATGTCCAAGTATTACCATCAGTACCTTCTACTAACGTATCTAAGCATACTTTCGTATCTGTTAATGGTGCAAATGGTTTAACTAGGTCTGTAGTTACAATTGGTGGTGAGTATACACATACATTCGTAAGTGCTACTAGCAACGCTGTAACTGCTGGTGGTAACTATACTCATACATTCGCTACTGCTAAGAAGAATTCACTACACAGACAGAGTGGTAAGATTACAGTTGATGTAAATATTGCTCCAGACAGCACTAACAGATATGACCATACATTTGTAAGTGCTATTCCTGGTGCTGTCCAAGGTGGTGGTAGTTACACTCACACATTTGTATCTTGTGATACGGGTGCTATTGAGAGAGCAAATGATTACATTTACATTAAGGATAATTCTTTAATATTCACATGTGACCTAGATGATCATAGGACACAACATACCTATCCAAGGTCTACTGATTATGCAAGTAATGAGTGGTTGGGTGTTTTCAATGTAACTTCTAGCACTTTCGATGTCCAAGTACTAAGAAATACACCTTCTACATTCCTAGGTAACCATACTTTCGTATCTGCTGAGAAGGATGGATTATGGAAGCAAACTGGCACCATACATGTTAATGTTGGACCTTCCCCTGCTGGTAATACATTCCAGCACCACTTTGTAAGTGCTAATGCTGGTGCTGTAATTCAAGGTGGTAACTATAAGCACAACTTTGTATCTGCTGCATCTAACTGTATTACAGTTACTAACGATGGAAGCACATTAACACCTACAGATGCATACTACGAGCCTGTAACTGGTCAATTAACCTTCACAGTTGTTGGTCATACTTTAGGCACTGATGATAGTATTAGAATTGATAGTAATTCACTAACATTTACTTGCACACAAGACCAGAATGCTACCAACCATACTTATCCTCGTGTAACTGATTATGTCGATGGTAGAATTATTCCTGTCCAGCAAGTTAACTCATGGGCATGGCCTGTGCAGAGTGACCTTTCATACTATCGTGCAAGATTAGTAGATCCTGGTTATACAGGTAATGAAGCATCTGCAGTTGAAAGTGAGATTCAGACTCTTATACAATTCGTAACTGATGGTCTAAGCAATACTAATACTGTTGCTTCTAGAAGTTACTCAATGCCAACTATATGGCCTATTAAGTATACTCCAGAGATAGTCCAGAGAGATATTGATATCACATATGACTTTGCATCTGGTGGTCAAGATTCTAGTGGTACATGGAATCAAACATGTCCTGAGAGTGCTGCTGCTATTAATACACTGGCAGATATCTATATCAATACTATTAGTGAGGCAGCAAATAATCAAGTTAATTACTTGACTGGTAATGTAACTAAGACATTCCCATACAATAGTAATACTGAATTCCAATCAGGTACTTGCTACAATGTTACATCAGCAATTGATTCACTATTTGACCTAATGGGTGCTGCTCTAGGGGCTGGTGAATACAATGATAAGAATATTGCTAATATGATTCTTTGGAATCAACAGGCAATTGCTGATAGAGCATTCGGTGAGACACAAGCTAACTATCCAACTACCAACCTTACTATTGACTTTGTAAATGATGTGCTCAAGGCATGTCGTTATGACATGATTACACATGGTAATGCTGGATCATTCAGACTTGCACAAACATGGTTTGACGGTGAAGGTAACTTCATTGCATTCCAGAATGTAACTAGGTCACACATCTTATATTGTCTGACAAAGACAAGAGAGATGATTAAGAGTGTTATGTATCTCCATACGGAAGATCCAATATGGGCTAATTATGATGTATACATTCCTACTGATAGACTTGAGTGGAATCAGGAAGCAGTTGAATTTATAATTGACTCTTCACTTAACCCACTAGAATATGCTTTAGAGCTTGGTAAGTTCCCAACAGAAGCAAGAGTTACATTCGTTGCATCTACTGACGCTGTTAATAGAGTTACTAAGAATGAGGTAGGTTGGGATTACAATACCGACCCTGCTCTTGTTACTCTAACACCTGAGGTAGAAGTTGGTTATGACCGTGCTGAGTATAGGATTAGAATTAATCGTGCTAACCAGTTCCGTCGTGGTGATATTCTAGAGTATATCCCTGCATCTGAAACTTCTCTCACTGGTCTAACTAAACAGCAATATTTCTATTGCTTGACTGCTACTGCTGAGTGGTTTGAGGTTGGTGCTTCTTATATCCATGATGGAAGGTTTAGATTGTTATCAGTTGATACATCCAACTCTGGATCACAGATATTTGCTGTTACCAGAAGAAGCGGTGTTACAAGGACTGCTCCTACATATCCAGTTGACCCATCTGATACACCAATCCAAGGTGGATTCAATGCTGCTGATGTTATCTACGGAAGTACTTCTGGAGCAAATGCTGAAGTTTCTTCAGTATTGACTAACGAAGCGAAGATTTACAAACTCTTTACTCATTATGATGTTACATCCATGTCTCAGACATTGGGTGCATATGATAACTTCACTAACGGTGAGCAAGTACAGGTACAAGGAGCAACTGCTAATAATGGTTATGTCTTACAGACTGCTAAGACATCTGAGACTGGCACCACTATTGCTAAAATCCATACTATCGCTGGTTCTATTGCTGATACTGACGTAATTGAAGGTGTTGATAGTGGTGCTTCAGGTACTGTCGGACCTGCTTCTAATAGATTCTTGATTAATGTTACATCTGGTGCATTTGCAACTGGTGACTGGTTCTTTGCTAAGACTGGTAACACTGAAGCATATATGGATAACTACGTTAATAAGTCAGGTTCTCTGATTGATAACAGTGGTGGTCGTATTTCAATTGATGTAGAAACCATTGATAGTCAGTGGGTACCTGGAGACGTAATATATGGTAGTGTAACTGATTACATCCTTGAAGTTAAGGGTATCAGTGGCACAACTATCCAACTCAATCAGTGGTTACATGGCACAAATGTTTACCAGTTAGAGCTTGGACCTGCCATTATTGATACAGGAATTAGCGATACATTCCGTGTTGGTGATGAAGTAACATTACTACAAGGCACAACTCAGAAGAATCCTGGTTGGACTGCAACTGTTACGAAATATGTCAATGATATTGATGCTGGTATTCATCGCCTCTGGATAGGTAATTTGGTACCAATCGGCACAGGTGGTACCATTGCTGAAGTAACTCAGTCTACTAACAATATTGGTAAGATAGATATCGGGTCTAACTTCCCAACCATCTATGCTCAGTGTATATCTTACACAGATACTGCTTACAGTTCTTACGCTAAGGTAGTTGCTATAATCCAACAGGGTATTACTGCTACTATCTGGGTAGAAAATTCTTCTGGCACCTTCGTTGATAACATGTCATTGATATCTGATGATGGATGGGGTGGTGCAGTTTCTTCTGCTCGCACACTTGAGGGTAGAGTTGACCGTTATTTCCGTGGATTTGATGGAGTGCAGACAACATTTGATTTAACTATCTCTAATGGTGAAGCATACTTCCCAGATCCTGCAGGACATATACTAACATTCGTTAATGGAATCCTACAACCTCCTGGTGGTAACCAGTCATACGTTGCATTCTCTGATAAGATTCAGTTCGCTGAGCCTCCTGAGATTGGATCACAGTTTGTTGGATACTACGTTGGTAAATTACGTCAGTTAGATGATATTTCATTCGAGTTTGACTCATTGAAATCTTCCTTTAACCTCAAGCGTGGTGGATTATTCTACTCCTTGACACTAACTGAAGGTGTTTCCTCTAACGTTATCCGTCCTGAGAATAATATTATCGTTTCACTTAACGGTATTATTCAGGAACCTGGAATCGCATATGAGATTGTTGGTTCACGTATCATCTTCGCTGAAGTCCCACGTGCGGGAAGCACATTTGTTGGATTCTCCTACATTGGTAGTGACGCTGACGTTATTGCAGCAACAGTTGTCCCACCAATTGAAGCAGGTGACCAACTCTTTATCGAGGGTGAGGAATTTAATCGTGACGTTGCTCTGATTGAGTCTTCTAACTCATTAATCACATTTGAATACACTGGATCTGTTAAGGGTAGAAACGCTGCTGCTATTGCAGAAATCACTTCTGGTCAGATTACAAATGCTAATCTAACCAACTCTGGTGATGGTTATACCACACGTCCTAACGTTGATGTTATTTCTTCCTCTGGATTTGATTCACGCATTAAGGCATTGATGGGTGTTACTAGAGTTGATGTTAAGACTACTGGTGTAGGTTACTCATTACCTATCGTTGCTATCGATAACGTGGTACCTGATGACTTCACAGAGCCAGAAGGTGCTCCAATTAACGGAGGATTTGACGTACTCGCAGGTGAAGGTGCTGAATATCAGGATGGTGGAACACAAGTTGATCCTGGCACGATTGCTATCGTGATTGACCCAGTTAACGTAACAGTTAACCAAGGTCAGACTGCTGCATTCACAGTTGTCTCTACTGTAACTAACAGTCAGACAATGAATTATCAGTGGCAGAAGAAGGAATATGGTACTCAAACTTGGAGTAACATCATTGGTGCTAACCAAGCAACATATAATTCAAATAATACACAACAGGCAGATGACGGTGATGAGTATCGTGTTGCTATAACAGCAGCAGGTGCAACTCCTGTTTACTCACTATCTGCTATCTTGAGTGTCCAGACTGGTGCTACAGTCCTAAGCAACTTCAGTCCAACTCAAATCTTCGATGACATCTAAATAAAAGTAAAACCATGGCTGCTACCGCCACTATAGATAACGCTACCAAAATAATCTCAGTGAGCTCGGATTGTCTCCCTGCTCCTGTGAATTTTGGGACGTTCCCTAACGATAACAATCCTAATACTATTGTTGAGCATGATTGGGACCATAGTTTCCTATATCGTGGTGGTACATTTGGTATCACTAGAGTATTTGATGACAATCAATATACTCATGATGGATTTATTAGGTCTATCACAATATCAACAAATGACCTAACACTATTCACTAATAATCAAATAGATGAAGGTGACCATTTGCTATTTGTATTCAGTGATGGATTAAAGAAAAAGTTTTTATATAAAGGGACTACATTCACATCACTTTCTGGTGAGTGTTGGTTGGCAACAGACCAACGGTTAGATTTGATAATGGAGACACAGGAGTCAACTCCTGTAACTGGTACCTATGAATATTATGACCAAAGGAATGGAAGAGGAGACACACCATTAGGTGCTATTGGAGTATCTGGAAATGGTGTAATGATATTCAACCCTTCTGCTGGTTCTGGACTTAATCCTCCTTCTGGATTTAGTTGGGTTGCTGCAGGAGAGTCTACATTTGTCGATACTGGAGAGGATTCTTGTGGTGGACATCCACAGCAACAAGGGATGTATCATTACCATGACCCTCATTTCTTAGATTGTTGGAAATCTGGATCATCTATGGCATCATATAATGATTATTATGGTGCTACTCAGTATAATGGTAATAATATCCGTCATCCTGATGGTCATTCTAAGATGATTGGTATAGCATTTGATGGATTCCCTATCTATGGACCTTATGGATACGGCACACCATTCGATAATTTGAGTGGTACAAGACCAATGAGGACTTCATATCGTGTAAAAGATACAGAAGCACCTGGAAGACCTGATTATGGTAATACAACTGACAATCCTCCTGCAGGAACACTTATGGAGGACTGGGAATATGTTGAAGGTGTAGGAGATTTAGATATTCATAATGGTAGATTTACCATTACCCCAGAGTATCCTAGTGGGACTTATGCTTATTTCCTAACAGTTGACGATACTAATACAGATTTAGCAGAATTTCCATTCATTATAGGAAATAAGACAAGAGAAACTATAAATGCACCTTCTGACAATGGTAGTAATCCTGTCCAGCAAGGTGGTGGAGGAGGTGGTGGAGAGCAAGGTCCACCTCCTACATTATCGTTTACTCTACAACCAGCAAATGTCACAGTTAATGCTAATGAAACTGCTACATTTACGGTTACAAAACTTGTCAGTCCAGAAGATGGACCTGTTACCTATCAATGGTATAGGTCTACAGACGGTGGATTTGCATTCGCTGCTGTAACTGGAGCAACAACTAACACATACTCAGTCACTGCGTTGTCGTATATGACTGGATATAAGTATCGTTGTAGAATTGCTGGTCCTATTGGAGCACCACAACCAGCATCTAACTCACCATTAGATTCTAATGCAGCGACACTTACTGTTACTGGTGCTGGTGGTGGAGGTAGCACTGCTAATAGATTCGATAGCACTAGCAGCACATTTGACTCTACCGCACAAACATATGATGGCACCTAAATAACCCTGTAGAACACTGTACCCATGGCAAAGCAAAACCTTAATATTGGATCGTCGGCAAACGACGGGACTGGTGATAGTCTGAGAGATGGTGCTATCAAATTAAATAGCGTCATTGATGAATTGTATACCAATCTCGGTAACGATACCAATTTACAAATTAACGTTGGCACACCCGCAGCTGACCAATTTCTGAAGTGGAATGGTGCTCAGTTTGCAGAAGGATCCTTTAACAAGTTTACCGAGGACGTTGATGTTAATGGCCAGAAAATTGTATCTGCATCAAATGGAGATATAACTGTCCAACCAAACGGTAGTGGAGATATTAAATTGTGGGCTGGTGGTACAGGTGCTGCATTGACATATATCGATGGTGATGACGGTAAACTAAAGTATAGTAATCATTTCCCAACAACAGGAGATTTGCCTGATGTTGCTACTCATCATGGTATGTTTGCATATGTATCTGCTGATGGTAAAGCAAGGGTAGGAACTAGTGCAGCATGGGTGCCACTTCTTTCTGAGAATAGTGGTATTGGTTTACTTGATGATGTAGATATGACAGTTGGAGGTGGACCCTCTGATGGACAAGTTTTAAAGTGGAGTGCTACTAATTCAAAATGGGAACCACAGAATGATGAGACAGCTGCTGGAGGTGGTGGGTCAACTCAAAACCTCTTTGAAGGAATCACTGCTGACACTGGTAGTACTACTGCTAGTGCTCCTACTGATGTCCTTACAGTTTCGGGAGGCACTAACATCTCGACTTCAATCGCAGGTGACACGCTAACTATTAATATGACAGGAACACTTGGTGATCCTGATCAGAATCTTTATAGTGTTATCGGTAGTGACTCAGGAAACAAAACCGCAGGTAGTGCAACTTCTACTATTAACTTCGTTGGTGGGACTGGTATTAGTACTGCTATTTCAGGAGATGACCTTACGATTACTAATGACTCTCCAAACGTAGTTCAAGAAGTCTTTAGGACAATCACAGGAGATAGTGGTACAACAACTGCTGCATTAGCGACATCGACATTGGATATTGCTGGTGGCACAGGTGCTACTACTGCAGCAACTGCTAATACACTTACTGTAAATGTAGATAATCCTTTACCTAGTGATGCAGTTAGACATGATAATGCAATCTTTAATGGGTCGGAATGGGAAAAAGTAACTACTCCTTCCATAGGTCTTTATTTCACTGCCAATGGTGATGCTGCATATAGAGTTGCAGGTGGTGGTGTTAATGATTCTACAGATAATCCTACGATATACATCTATAGAGGATTTACATATAGGCTTGATAACTCAACTGGTAACGCTCATCCTATTGCTCTCAGACAATCAGCAGGTGGTAGTGCTGTAACTGATGGTGTGAGTGGTGCACAGAATGGTGTCCAATATTATACAGTACCGCAATCTGTTGCTGCTGGTACGACATACGTGTATCAATGCACTATGCACTCTGCAATGGTAGGAAATCTCACAGTGGTCTAATATGTCAAGAACAGTTCCTGGATCTGGTGCACAAATCATCCCCATATTCAATAGTATATCTGGGGTCAGGGATGTTTATGTCGTAAATGGTGGTAGTGGTTATGATCCAGCAGATCCACCACGTCTTCGTATTGAAAATTGTGGCACTCCAATCCGAGATGCTGTGTTAAGAGCAGTAATTGAGGGTGATGGAGGTGTAATTACTGCTGTAGAGGTCTTGGATCCAGGTGAAGGATACGATCCATTACGTCTCATCATTGAGGATGATGGTTCTGATGGTCATGCAGATGGTCAAGTCTACCTAAAACAAGATGGTGGGATAGATTTTATTCAAATAACTACTCCAGGAGACACTTATTTCGATGCAACTGCTAGAATTGAAGGTGGTGGAGGTTCTGGAGCAGAATTAGTGCCTGTTACAGGACTAATTACAGGTCTAGCGATTGAACAACAGGGTAGAAATTACACTGAAGAAGATGTAAATATCATTATTTCGGGTGGTGGAGGTCAAGGAGCGACTGGTGTTGCTGAAGTTAGTCAATTTGGACAAGTTTCTTCCATTACTTTAACAAATGAAGGTGAATTTTTCGAGACTCCACCTCTAATACAGATAATAAAAGGCGGTGGTAGTGGTGCAACGGCCGAAGCATTCATCGATTTAGGTAAAATAACCAATATTGACCTCCTAGCAGGTGGTGGAGGTTATGTTGCTGCTCCACAAATCATCTTTACCAGAGATACAGACCTAATTAGGACTGCAAGAGTTAGGCAATCATTAAATTCAAGCATATTTAATCTATCTGGTATTGTTTCTGACATTACATCAGGTCAAACTACCATACCTGTAGAGACTACAGCTCCATATTCAGGTTCAGGTAAGATATTATTGGGTAGAGAGATTATCAGATACACTGGTAAGACTGCTGCTGGTGTTGACGGTGCTACTGTTGACTCATTCACTGGTTGTGATAGGGGTATTAACTTCCGTTTTGACCAGAAGGTTATTCTTGATGACCTACAGGATGATCCCAATACTGGTTTGACTTCTTATACATTCAATGTAACAGATAAAGTAAGACGTGTTGTAGAAAACTCAAACAACCGAGTTGCTATTGTCTATGATTGGGATGTAGAACAGAAAGCATTATATTTAACCTTCCAAGTCGATGAATTAGCGTTTATTGATGGTGGTAGGTCTAATGAAAAATCTCAGATTATAGCATTTGTGGCTGGAACTGCAGGTGCATCTGGTACTGGTGTTGAACCACACGTTTTACTTGAGGCAGAAGGTGTTAACATCGTCGTATTTACTGAACCGTTAGGTCTTATCCTTAACAGGAAGTTTGAAGATGATGACGAATCTTATGAAGATGAGCAAGGTATAACACAATATGGTGATGGTATTATCGACTTAGTTAATACTGGTACTGAGTTTGAAAATCAAATTAATCTTGATGGCGGTATTGCATCATCTAAATATGGTATAGAGGAAACACTTGGTGGCACCAACACTACTCTATTCCAGCAAGGTGACCAGATATATGACGCAAACCTTAACCCACTTGTAGCAACTGTTTTATCTGCTGGTGCTTTGGGTGATGGTGATACTCATACTTCCACTGCAGAGATTATAGTAGGAACACCAACAGCAGGTGTTGCTTATGTCCCACCTGAGGAGGTAGAGGGACTAACATCAGGATTAACTGCTACTACTGTTACTAGAGTAGATGGTCCTAAAGAAGGACAACAGACTATAACAGTTACAAGCGTAGAAAGCAATGACCCAACATTCTATTTCTCAGTAGGTGAAACTTTAAGAGGTAACTCCTCAGGAGTGCAAGCTCCTATAGTTTCAGTCGCTTATGACACCTACGTTAGAAATGAGGATGAATAACCCACATAAATAAAAAGAAGGCAATTCGTGTACAATGGCGTTACTTACCGACCAATTTAGAATTTTTACTGCCGAAAGGTTTAGGAAAGCACTTGAAGGTCCTATACCCACACAGTCTGACTTAGAGGCAGGTACTTCTAGGGATCGCCTGTATGTGTTTATAGGCCGACCCCAACCTTGGGATAACGAGAATGCGCCACCTGACCCAGTAGATTCTTTCCAAGAATTTTCCGATGACTATTCGGATATGATTTCCCTGAAGAGAGTGTTAGCAAATGACACCATTCAGGTTATTCGTCGTACTGACTGGATTCCCCCAGAGCAAACAACTGGTGGATTGGGTTACGTTTATGACATGTATCGCCACGATTACAGTTCAACAAAGACTGCTTCTTCTGGTGCTACTAAACTATATGATGCTGACTTCTATGTTGTTAACTCTTCATATCAAGTCTATAAATGCATCTATAATGGTACTTCACCTTCTGACCCTAACGGAAAACCTTCTACAGTTGAACCTACTGGAACTAGTACTTCTATTATTACTACCGCCGATGGTTATCGTTGGAAGTATATGTTTACTATTCCCGTCGGACAAGTATTGAAATTCTTCTCTAATGAGTATATGCCTGTGCTGTCTGATACAGCAGTGGTAGCAGATGCTATTGGTGGAGAAATTGATACTATTATTATTGCATCATCTGGTGCAGGATATAACAACGGCACCTATGAAAACTGTCCTATTAAAGGAGACGGTGTAGGTGGTAGGGTTTCATTAGTTGTAGATGGTGGTCGTATTGCCTCTGCTACTGTTACATCTGGTGGATCTGGATATACCTTTGGTAAGGTTATCATTGATGAGGTTAATGGTATTGGTGCTGGAACAGGTACTGGTGGTAGTGTTGAGGTTGTTATTCCTCCTACACTAGGACATGGTGCATCACCTGCAACTGAGTTGGGTGGATTCCGTGTGATGATTAACACCAAATTCACATACGCTGAAGGTAGCGGTGACTTCCCAACTGATAATGACTATCGTCGTATTGGACTAGTCATTAATCCTAACAAGTTTGGCACTCAGGAATTAACATCCGACCTGACATTAAGTGCCACTAAGGCTGCAATTTTTGCACCTACATTTACTGGAAACTTCCAGACGGATGAAATTATTACCCAATCTCGGACCGTTGGTGGTCAGCAGGTTACTGCAAGAGGTAGGGTTATTTCATGGAATAGCACTACTAAAGTGCTTAAGTATTATCAGAATAGGATTGACGGTGTTTTCCCTGAATTCACTGGTAACCTAATCGAGTTTGAAGGTGGTAACCCAATTGTGGGTGCTACATCAGGTGCGTCTGCTGACCCAGACATCAACTTCCCAATTGTTTCTGGATCCTCTACGAGGGTTATTAACAATGCTGAATATGATTTGGGTATGGCATTCACCA
>PBPH01000043.1 GCA_002725475.1 Methanobacteriota archaeon
AAGAGTTAGTAGGAGTGGTTGTTCTAGGATTAAATTATCTTCGATTGTGATTTTAATAGATCCTTCAGAAGAAATTGTACGGATGAAAGCTGCAGCAATGTCTGAGTTAATTTTTCTCTCAATGCTATTTTCAATTCCCGATATTGACACACCCTGAGGAGGTTCGCTACCATCTAAGAGTGAAAGAGTAACAAATGCTGGGGTAATTTCTCTAGGAATGTCCTCACGGTTTCCAGTGGGGTGTATTCGATGCCAAGGTGTATATCTCCACAAATGTTCTGCACGGTCAGGCGATGGAATCTCAAGATATGACGCGCTATAATCCACAGAACCGCCCCTTTAACAATTAATTTGGGCAATCACCCTATGCTACCTTCCATTTCCAAAGCCATTAATTTATTCAATTCGACAGCGTATTCCATCGGTAACTCGCGTGTGAATGGCTCAAAGAAACCATTCACAATTAGAGCCATTGCTTCTTCCTCATTATGACCTCTTGACATCAAATAGAACAACTGTTCATCACTAACTTTACTCACACTTGCTTCATGTTCACTGCGGCAAGTTGGATTTGATATTTCCATAGTGGGGTAGGTGTCAGATTGGCTTTCTTCATCAAGTATTAGAGCATCACAAACAACATTAACTTTGCAATTTTCAGCCTTTTTCCCCACGGTAACCATCCCCCTATAACTGCCTCTTCCACCGTCTTTAGATATGCTCTTGGAAAGAATTTTGCTAGTTGTATTACTGGCTAAATGGTGAACTTTTGCACCAGCATCTTGGTGTTGCCCATTACCGGCATAAGCTACTGAAATAACTTCTGCATGTGCTCCAGTTCCCTTTAGGATGACTGCAGGATATTTCATCGTAAGTTTTGATCCTATGTTCCCATCAACCCATTCTACAGTTGCATTTTCATTAGCCACGGCCCTTTTTGTAACAAGGTTGTAGACATTGTTAGACCAATTCTGTACTGTTGAATATCTAATATGTGCACCCTTATGGGCAATCAATTCAACAACAGCACTATGCAAGCTCTCGGTAGAGTAAGTAGGCGCAGTGCATCCTTCAACATAATGTATCGAAGAACCCTCATCTGCGATAATCAGAGTTCTCTCAAATTGACCCATGTTTTTTGCGTTGATTCGGAAATAAGCTTGCACCGGCATCTCAACTTTAACGCCTTTTGGTACATAGATGAATGAGCCACCAGACCAAACAGCAGTGTTCAGTGCAGAGAATTTGTTATCTTGAAATGGTACTACGCTACAGAAATATTTCTTGACAATGTCTTCATGTTCTCTAAGGCCAGAATCCATGTCAAGAAATATCACTCCTTGTTCTTCCAAATCTTCTCTTATTGAATGGTATACTGCCTCACTTTCGTATTGGGCTGTAACTCCGCCAAGCCATTTTTGTTCTGCTTCGGGAATTCCAAGTCGATTAAATGTCCTCTTGATATCTTCTGGAACATCGTCCCAGTCCTTTTCAGTTTTATCTCCTGAACGTAGGAAATATGTAATTGCTTCAAAGTCAATATTGTCCAGAATTTCAAGATTACCCCAACTAGGCATTGGTTGATTTATGAAGTGATGATATGCCTTTACTCGCACCTCTGTCATCCACTCGGGTTCATTTTTTAATCCCGAAATATCGCGCACTATTTTTTCCGATAAACCAGCATCAAAGCGGATTGTAGATGTTTCAGGGTCGTGCCACCCCGCTTCGTAATCTCCAACGACATCGCGGGCATCAGAACTGGTCATTCATTAACCCCCTCTTCAAGCCACTCGTAACCCGATTCTTCCAATTTTCTAGCCAATTCTGGGCCACCAGAAGAGGCAATCTTTCCATCAATAATGACATGAACGTAATCTGGATTTACGTAATCCAATATTCTTTGATAATGTGTGATTATTAGGCAAGCAGCATCACTTACTGATGCATTTATTCCTGTTGCAACTGTTCTCAATGCATCAATATCTAATCCAGAATCAGTTTCATCAAGAATAGCTAGTTGTGGCTTGAGTAGCATTAATTGAAGGATCTCAAGTCTCTTCTTTTCACCCCCACTAAAGCCGTCATTAACGTAACGACCCAAGAATTTTTTATCAACAGATAATTTTTCCATAGCCGAATTCAATTCCCTTCTAAAATCTCTAGCCTTGGGGGCATCGTCACCCCTCACTGTGCTAACGGACTTGCGAAGAAAATTACCGACTTGTAAGCCTGGAACCGATTGGGGGTACTGGAATGATAGAAAAATTCCTAGTCGGGCTCTTTCCCATGTTTCCAATTCCAGAATGTCTTCCCCATCAAGTGTCACACTACCATCTGTTACTTCGTATTCTGGGTGTCCCATCAATACCTTAGCAAGAGTTGACTTGCCACTTCCATTTCTTCCCATTAGGGCATGTAACTCACCTTTTTTTAGAGTTAGATCGATTCCTTTGAGGATTTCTTCATCACCAACTTTTGCGTGTAGATTTACAATCTCAAGCACACCTTTTCCGGACATATAGAATCCCTCTCAAACCTACGGTTTGTCCCGCCTTTATCAAGGCGTGCTCGCTTCATTAATTCTACAATCGGATTTTTTCATTCTTTTAACCGAATTAGGGGGGGGAATATGGATAAAGGAAATGAGTCAAAGAGGGTGGGGTGTTCGGAGGGATTATGACAGGGGACGAAATTGCTGATTCATACGCCGCTGAAGTTTTGGCTAGTATGTCAGCAGAAGCCGAATCACGTTTAGCAGAAGTTCTAGATCCTGTAGAAGAAGCACGACTATCCTCGCTTTCTTTAGTTGATTTGGTCTTGTCAGGGGGTGGCTCAGATTTGGTGGCAGCAATCATGTCTAGATTGGGTATTGTTAGGGCCGCACTAATAGGTCATGGCGGTTCAATAGTTGTGGATAATTCAGAAATCATTACATTAAACGGTATCAAATCATTGGAGCTGCAATTGAATCTAGATGGTGCTTGCGTTGCCTGTGGGGCAGCACCTGGGACTTTGGAAGGAATCCAAAATGATTTATTGGCGGATGAAGAAGTCACAGCAGTAAGATTTAGCTCATCAATGCTGGATAATTTCGATGATTTGACTTCTGAGTTTTTACAATCTACTGGTAAAGTAACATTTGTTTGAGGGATTAAATGGCGACAAATCCAAGTCCTTGGCATTCCGATTTAGAGTTATCAATTTCAAATTCCGATTTGGATTTACCTGAGGATTTTGAATTGCGTTGGGTCCCACTTCCACCATTTGATGACTGGATAATACATGTTTCATCAGGTGGTCATGATGCTGCGGTAATAGTAACTGCTAATCAGATGTCAATTAGTGAGCAAATGATTACTTTTCTGAAGGAAAATGCAGCGGGGCGGCTCATGAAAATTATTGCTACCCCGGAGGCAAGAATAATCGAAGAAGAATTGCTTGAAATGCTATCTTCATCATCAATAGGTATTTTGAGATATTAATTGAAATGATTGCTATTAACATGCGATGCCAACAAAAGGAAGAGGCCACCCGGAGTAATAGGTGGTGAGTACTTGGCAGGCAATCAAGTTCGAGATGCGCAATCTTGTCGGGAAGGCGACCATGGTAAATTTGAGGTCAAAACAAGCGATGGTTGGGCGAGGATTGGGATTTTTCACACATCAACCCATATGTTAGGTACCCCAACACTATTGCCCGTAGTCAATCCTAACATCCAAACCATATCTCCAATGGAGATGTGGGAAATTGGTTTTGAGGCTCTAATTACAAACTCGTACATCATTTGGAAAACTGAGAAACTCAAGGAACGGGCCCTATCAGAAGGTGTTCATAAACTACTAGAATTCCCTGGAGTGGTAATGACCGATTCAGGAGTTTTTCAGCAATATGTGTATGGTGATGTAGAGATAGGTGAGGTAGAAGTTGTTGATTTTCAAAGAGATATTGGAGTCGACATTGCTACAATGATGGACGTTTTTGGTCGTCCTGATATGACATTTGATGAACTAAATGACGCAGTAATGGAAACCGCATCAAGAGGTCCAGATGCCCTCAAAGCAGCGGGTGAAACACTTCTAAATGGCCCAATTCAAGGAGGTCCCAATATCGAACTAAGAACTAAATCTGCAAATTTGATGTCTGAAATGGATTTTGCAGTCCACCCAATTGGTGGAATAGTTCCTTTGATGGAAAATCAGAGATATACCGATTTAATCAAAATAATAGTTGCTAGTAAGTCAAAACTTACTCCTGAAAGGCCAGTACATCTTTTTGGTTGTGGGCACCCAATTCTATTCCCGATAAGTGTAGCCTTAGGTGTAGATCTGTTTGATTCTGCGGCATACGCACTATTTGCCAAAGATGGCAGACTTCTTAGCCCCACAGGTACAGTAAAATTAGCTGATATAAACGAATGGCCATTTACCTCCCCTGCTCTTTGGGGCCACTCTCCCGAAGAAGTAAGGAAAATGGATAAAGAAGAAAGGACAGAAATCTTGGCACGTCATAATTTGCAGGTTACATATTCAGAACTAGCTCGATGCCGAGAGGCAATAAGAAATGGCACTATTTGGAATTTAGTTGAGGAAAGAAGCCATTCTAATGCTGAATTACGTGCCGCTACTTTGTGGCTATATTCTAACATGCCCTCTGATTTAATCCTAAACTCGAACCCTTGTAGGCAGGGCGGCGTTAACTTTTATTCAGATATTGAAAATAATCCAAGAATTAATCATTCTAAAAGTTGGATTAGTTGGAATTCACCACCCATAGATCATCTAGGGAATGTAATTGATCCTTCAAATCGTGTCTTGGTAATTATTTACGGGGTACGAGGTCCATGGAGAGATACAATTGGAGATTTTGTTGGGAATATAGTAAGAGATTGGCCAAACATTGCGCCCATAATCTACACGCCAATTGGTTTGATTCCTTTCCAACTAGAAGATCTCAATCCTTTCGCACATCTAATTGCTCCCAAAAATGAGTTTTCGTGTAGCTTGGATGAAATTATGGCACACGCCGAAGAATTAGAAAATTCGAATTGTATTTTCTGGGATGCGAGTAAAGAAGAAAATTCATACGAAGTTTTTGAAGAAGAAGCAAAAAATCAAATGGGCGGACTTGGTGAAAAAATGCCTGATGGCCATGGTTCAATTAAGGATGTCAAAACACATTTCCAACTATTTGGCATATGTGATAAAATCAATATCTTCACAGGACTAGGTTCCGATGTGTGCCATTCTATAGCAAATAAAATCACTTTTGTTATGAGTCGTACTAAGAGAGTAAACAACATATTACTAGATGGAGTACACATTTTTAGCCAAAGGCTAACTGATGGTGGATTGAGTTTTACAAATGAAGGTGCGAAATGGGTACATGAGACTATGGGTGAAGAAAATTGTATGCCAATTGTAGTGGTAGATAGTGATGCTGAACCTTTCATTAGGGCAGGTAGAAATGTAATGCATGGTTTTGTTGTTAGTTGCAAAGGTTATCCAAAAAATGGAATGCCTTGCTTGATAACAAACGATCGTGGCGAATTAGTTGGGCATGGGATAGCTCAGTGTGGTGAGAGGGAAATGCGCACTTTTCGTAAAGGTATAGCAGTCAAGGTCAGAGGCGGCATCAATCTTGAAGGGGATTGATTCAAGGGCTAACTTCCCCTCACGCAGTGAGGGGGGTTCATTTTCATGGTCCATACAATCATTGAAACTGACTTACTCACTAAGATGTATGGCCCCCACGTTGCTCTGGATGAAATGAGTTTGAAAATTAATAGTGGTGCAACAGGATTACTTGGGCCAAACGGGGCTGGTAAAAGTACTCTAATCAAAACGCTGCTAGGATTGATTCAACTTACCTCGGGAGAAGGGGAGGTGTTAGGTTACAACATTAGAACTGATGGGGATAATATCAGGCAGAGAATTGGATATATGCCTGAATATGACTGTTTAACCCCTGAAATGAATGCAGTTCATCAAGTGAAATATTGTGGCGAACTTACTGGGATGAATACAAACATAGCAATGCAGAGAGCTCATGAAGTTCTCGAATATGTTGGTCTAAGGGATCAAAGGTATAGGGAAATTTCGTCTTTTTCTACTGGTATGATGCAGGCGACTAAATTAGCATGTGCGATTATTCACGATCCAGATTTATTAATTTGTGACGAGCCCACAAATGGTTTGGATTCCAAGGCGAGAGGATTTATGCTTGACACATTGTTTCAAGTGGTAAAGCAGGGAGATCGTTCTATTTTGATGAGCAGCCATCTTATGGAAGATGTAGAAAGAATTTGTGACAGAATTGTTATGATACACAAAGGAAAACTTATCGCGCAGGGCAGAATTGAGGATTTGAAGGCGATTGACAGAGAAATTGAGATTTGGGTCTGGGGGGGGGCATCAAAGATGGAGGAGGCCCTTAAAGGAGCCAATTTGAATCCTCGTAGAACTGGTAGGGTAATGAGGGTCGTTCGTCAAGACGATAATACATACGAACTTGTTTTGGAAATAGCTGCAAAAGTAGGTGTTCAGATTCGTAGAATGGAGGATTACGAGCCTTCACTAGAGGATCTTTTCCTTGTTATTATGGACAGACTTGGATATGGGGTTAAATCATCTTCAGATTTATTGCAGTCTCAACCAACTCCTAGATCCGTTGCTCCAGCACCATCACGCCAAGGGGGGGATTTTTGATGGAAGATGAAATCCCCAGCGTTGGCGATTTATTCGATGATGAACCCATGGTTTTTGGTTCATCTGAAATTTTACCCGAAACAAATGTTCCTGCTGATGCAGAATTTTTGGGAGAAAAAGGTGGCGTGGTTACTGGCAGAGGTAGAATGGAAGCGGCCTTTGGCTCAGGAGACGGTGATGATTCGGTGACCGCCCAAGTGGCTCAAGTTGCGAGTGAAGTAACAGGTGGCACAATTTTTCACCAAGTATATCGACCTTGGAGGGGTGAATTAAATTCTAGATGGGTGAGGAACTGGGCAATCTTAAGATATCACATATACGGTCTTTTCTCTAAAGGACACAAACCTTGGCCAGTAATGACTAAACTGGTAATTTTTGGAGTATTGATTTTATCCATCAGTGATCTTTTGATGCTTGCTGTAGGGGCTGCTTCGGGTACCGAATTCATTGAAAGATTATCTGGAATTTCTAGAGGTAATTTGTATGGGCATGTTCTTTCTTTTTGGTTCAGAAATGCTTGCACATACCCAATTGTCACCGCCTTGATAATAGGTGGTATGATTAGTGAGGATCGAAGAAACGGTACCTCTGCCCTTTATTTCTCTAGGCCAATAAACAGAAGAGATTATGCTGCCATGAAATTTCTTTCAGTTGCCCTCATTCTATCGGTTGTTGTTTTGGTAACTCTTTCTGCTTATTACCTGGGTGCAATATTAGTTGGAGGGGAAGGTTGGTCATATGTCATGGACACTGGTTTACTATTCGTAGGTTCATTTGCCGCTGGAGTATTGCTTGTATTCACATACACAAGTATAGGATTGGCCCTTTCATCGGTTAGTTCGGGGAAATTCTTCCCTGCTGTTGCATTCATTGGGACAATTTTGGGAACAAAATTGGTAGCATTTCTGATTTCAGCATTGTTCAATAGCAGTGCTATTTACTTGATTTCACCATACGATTGCCTAGCACATGTAGGACAATGGATGCTTGGCTTGAATCATACTTATGATCACCCTCCATCATGGAGTCTTGTTATGCTTTTAGTGATGAATGCCGTCTCTATTTACGTACTTTCTACGCGTGTTTCTTCTTTGGAGGTGACTAGGGAATGATACCTGACTTTTCCCAAGTAGGGCAGGGGGCCCAAAATGAATGGGCGCCAGTTCAAGATACACCTCACATTATGCTAGATCATGTTACAAAGACATACGGATCTGTTATTGGCTTGAACGATGTTAGTTTGGCAATTAAAGGCGGGGTTACCGGAATTCTTGGACAAAATGGTGCAGGTAAATCTACTCTTTTCAAGTTGATAGTCGGGCGGCTTCAACCTAGCAATGGGAATGTTCATCTTTTTGGTACAAATCCATTCAAGAATCCAGCTCCTTATTCTAGGATAGGATATGTTTCTGAATCAGAACATCTGTATGATTGGATGACAGGTTTAGATTTTGTTGCTACTTTGGCACGCCTGTATGGTTACACTCGTGATGAGGCTAAGGAGCGGGCAATGCACGTACTCAAATTCGTTGGTTTGGATGATGTTGCAAATAAGGAGATTGGAAAGTATTCCAAGGGCATGAGGCAGCGTGTAAAAATTGCACATGCACTTGTTAACGAGCCAGATCTAATCATTCTAGATGAGCCGCTTGCAGGTTGCGACCCTTTGGCTAGAACAACGATTATGAATGTAGTAAGAGAACTCGGTGCAATGGGTAAAACTGTACTAGTCAGTAGTCACATACTTTCAGAGATTGAGAGAATAACCGAGCAAATAATTATTCTACACAACGGGCGTCTTCTTGCATTGGGTAACCTGCATGCTATCAGAGAACTACTCGATCAACACCCTCATAGAATCTTACTAAGAACCGATGAACCAAGAAAATTGGGAACAGCTTTTCTACCTCATAGTGACGTTTATGGCGTTCGTTTTCCTCAGGACCATGAATTGATGATAGAGACAAATAATCTTTCATCTGTACATCAATCTCTACCAAGAATTTGCACTGAAAGTGGAGTAAGAGTTACTGGTATCGAAAATCCAGATGATAATCTAGAATCATTATTGGGCTATCTAATGGAGGGACGAGCATGATTCCTGACGAAGAAACTAATCTTACTCCAGAAGATAATGCTGTCACTCCTTCAGTTTCTCATTCATTAGAGCATCAAATGCAAGTTGCAGTGAATTCCCAAGAAATAGCCAATCAAGCACCTATACAACCAGTTCAGCAAGGAGGAGCATCTTCTGCAGCAGGAATGGCAGTTGCACAGTTTCAACGTGTTCAAGCAAGTGCCGCTCAAGCATTCAGGCCTTTAACTAACACAGTTTGGAGCAAACTTGACCGTAAAGCTACAGCAATCGCAGAGTTCACATTAAGGCAATATAGGACAAAAACCTCAACTTGGGTGGTTTTGGGAATTGGTGTAATATTTGTTTCAATGGTTTTGATGTTTTATGGAGAAGCAATGGCTACCGGTTTTGAATCAATAGACAATGATGGGGACTCTGAAGATTGGGACGGTGATGGTTATCCCACCGGTCAAGAGAGGAAGTATGATACTAACCCGTGGGATAAAGATAGCCATCCTGACCCAAATATCATTCCTCCCGATCCGCCAGAAGTATGGATTGATGAGGATGATATTGATTGGGACGGTGATTATCGAAATTGGAATCAAGGATATGATGATGACAATGATTGCACAGGAAACGGTTGGGTGGATCCCAATTCTTTCGATTTACCCAGAAATCAGGATCTTAATGGCGATAATGTGGATTGTAATGTTCATTATACAATGAATTCAACCACCAACACAATCTATAGAATAAGTGCCGACCCTAATGTTGATGAAGACCCTAACGATGAAATATTTCTAAAAGAATCACTACATAGGTCATTCGTTCTCGGATTTGGTAAGATAGGATTTGGATTTTTGATAGGAATTTTCGTTCCTCTTTTCCTAGCAACAGGTTTGGTTAGGGATGAAATGGATAAGGGGACGTTGCACTATCTGATGGGCAAGCCTATTGCAAGAGCAGAAATACTAGCTTATCGTTTGTTAGGATACATAGCATTGGTTTGGCCATATTCTACATTTCTAATTCTATTAACTGCGATAATTACTGGATTCTTGGCTCCTTCTGATTCTTTATTCCGTTTCAATGATATGTCTGCTTGGTTGGGAGTACTTCTAGCCTCTTGGTTAGTTATGCTTGCTTATGGGACAATTTTCTGCACATTAGGTGTAATGAGTCCGAAATTTGGAATTTGGATCGCCATTATTCTTGGTGTATGGGAATTCGCAATGGCTATGATTTCATTGGGCGCTCCAAATTTCCCCCTTACATGGCTTTCAATTTCTCATTGGGGGATTGAAATAATAAATTGCACATCTGTATTGGCATATCCGGACATGAGTTTCCTGATTAACATCGCTGGTGAGATTAATTTCGCATCTGAAATAGCCTTATCAGGTTTCTACAGCCCACCAAGTGTGGTTCAAGGAAGTCCATTCATTTCACTATTAATCTCAATATTTGTGCTGTTATCATTCACTATTTTTGCCCTCTTCATTGGTCAATCAAGCCTCAAGCGAAAGGAACTAAACTGAGGTATTGAGATGATTAATTCAGTCAATAATAAAATTCCAGAAAGATTTGAAGGAGATTTCACATCTTTTTGGAATCTTGACAAATTACCGCCACTTAGGAGACTTTCATGGTGGTGGTGGTGGTGGTTAATTCTAATTCCTGATCCAGACAATCCGAGTAGAAGTAAGCAGTTGATGGTCCTTTGGTCAACACGTGATTGTGAGAGAATTGATGTCTCAGGGCATGACTGGTGGGGGGGTGGTAGAACACACACTGACAAAGAAGGAGGCATTGTTTTTCCTGGCATGGTGGCTTCATGGTGGTTTGATGGTAAAGAGGTGTTTGAGCCTCTGGTTCTAAGAGAGGCCAGAATGGCATCAATTCCATCCAATCACCCATTATGGGGTGGTGATGGAGAGGGTGGAGGAGCAGTTATTCCTATTCTTAATGACGATTTATCCATGGGTTTAGCCGAGGACAGGAGTCATTTTTGGTTGAAATTATCTTCTGATAAATCAGCAATAGAAAATGGCTCTCCAAGTTCATTTTCTCTAAAGATGACTCCTTGGAATAATGAAATTTCAGCTATTGAATACAAGCACAATGTGTATGCTGCCAACATGGGTTACGATATACTTAGAATTCATGGAACAAAGTGTAGTGGGATTATTGATGGTGAGGAAATTGAAGGCACTGCTTACTTTCAGAAGGTAACAGTTCAGGCCCCGTCAATTCCATGGTTTTGGGGGATGCTACATTTTAATGATGGTTCATATCTAGATTGGTGGCTCCCCCATCTATCTCTTTCAGTAACTTCGAAAGATTCAGAACCATGGAAATTAAGAGATTTTGGAAGACTTCCTTTGACCGGGGCAGGTATGTTCAAAGATTCTAATAGGCAGAGGACGGAGAAGTTTGAAAGGTGTGAAGTAAAATTGATTCAGCCATCTAACAAAGAAGCAGAATTTGACTCTGAAGGAAACCCGTTGCCCCATTTTCATATCAGGATGTGGAACGGAAGAACTCAAATTGGAATAGTTGTAAAGGCAGTTGGGAGAGCGCATTGGTCTTTCAATCAACCAACTAGAGCACATATGACGAGCCATTTCACATACAATGAATATCCCTTAGAAGTAGAAAAAATTTCGATTCTTGACGAAAAGGGGGTTAGAACGCTTGATGACTGGGGCTGGATACACGGTAATGCCGAGCATAGTTGGGGAATTTTGCACTAATTCATAAATTGAATAGAATGATAAGTGGCGCTCCTCATCCAATGCATGCGAACGGGGTATTGCCATGTCTGATGACAGTATTGTAGATAAAATGAAAAATAAGATAAATTCCGAAAATATTCAGAAAAAGTTTGACATGACATCATTTGAAACCGCATTTTTTTCTTGTCGTCCGACCTTTTTTGCCTTCCTAGCAAAATACATGCTTTGTGTTGTAATTCTTGCAGTTCATCTATTATTTTGGTGGGTTAATACTTCTTCAGGCCTTGGTGACGAAGCAAATGGTTTTGCCAAATTCTGCTTTTGGTTAGTAGATTTTCTAGGGATGACAGGATTTGTCTTTTTCATGCTATTAGTTACTTGGATCAATCGTTTTATGAATTGGTCATCTAGTGGTGCTTGGTATACTACATCACTACTTATCGTTACATTTACCCCCGCATTATTCACCTTGGACAATATTATTGCAACAGTTTCTGGGTGGTTTGGTAGTGAATTTGATGGTGTAATTCCATTCAATTGGGATGATGGATGGTATCTGATGTTGGGCATAACTTACTTTGTAATTCTTTTCAGTTTGACCACATGGTATTGCCGTTCATTCAACTACGGGGTATCGGATCGTGCAGTTTATCTAAAGAAGGATTTCATGCTTAACCACACAATGCACAAGATAGACATGGTTGATATTGATAACATGAAACTCACAGTACCTTGGTATGGTAAGATTCTTGGATTTGGTACTCTAAATATTCTAACAGGTAGTGGTTTTGGAGTTAGGGAGCACTCTACGTCAGTATCAGCTGGAAGCGTTTCAGATGTCGCATCTGCTGTTTCTGACGATGTAGGTTTTGTACGTAAGATGATTAGAGGATTTATTTTCGTAATTACTCTTCAAAGAACTCGCGAGGAGATGAATACTGCAGAACCAGAAGATTGTATGTATGGAATTAGGAAACCATCTGAAGTATACAAATTGATTAGTGAACTCAAGGAATCAATCAGAAGCAAGGCTTCAACAGGACAAGGTACAGCCCAGCGTATTCCAACCACAGATGATGAAACCACGCCAGGGGGGGACGAAAACCCACCTTCAGGTGGTTCTTCTGAAAGTCTTGACGAGCTCGATGTCGATATGAATCTAGGATGATTAACATAACTCTAGAAGCGTTTGATTCATAGATGAGTTACCCTCAGGGTACAACATCACGAGGGATGATGATGAGCGAAGAATTGATGAAAGATGCAATAGAGATGTTTAGAGATGGTAATTTGGAGGGTGCAGTTGCAGACCTAGAAGGAAAGGTAAAGAGTAATCCAGATGTGGCTGATTTACATCATACATATGCTGAATTTGCAAACATGCTAAACATGGAAGAACAGGAAGACATAGTTCCTGGTGGCAAAATTATGCAGCACTACAAAAAGGCAATGGAACTAGACGAAGAAAAGGATGAATACATTGCTGACTTCGCTAGTTTTGCTCTAGAATGTAGGAGAGTCCCAATTGCAGTAAAGGAATTTCAGCGCTATGCTAGGCGTCTAGAACTTGCCGATATCCCTGTAGATGATGTTCTATACATGGCTGCAAGAAACATAGTTGATACAATTGAAGTAATTGATCCTGAGAAAGCAAATCCAATGGTTCAACCTTGGCTTCAACAAGCTCTAATTTGGTCAGTGGGTGGATTAGGTTATTCTCCTGATGACGCTGCTGAATTATTAACCAAAAAAGAGTGAAGCCAATGACCGATCAGGTCGCCATTGCATTTGCTATTGGATATATTGGCGATGCCTTTCATGGAAGTCAGATTCAACCAGAAATAAGAACAGTACAAAGGGATTTACAAATAGCCATCAAAAAAGCAAAGTTTGCTGGAAGTAATCCAAAATTTAAATTGGCCAGCAGAACCGATGCCGGTGTAAATGCGCGCATGAATGTTGGAGTATGTAAGATTCAAAATTCTGTGTGGGAAAATATGGGGGAAGCAAGATTCCGTAGGGCAATTAACGACCATCTTTCAGATGCCGTAATTTGGTCAGCAAAAGAAACAAAAATAGAATTTAATCCCCGCATTGCTTCTAGGAGAATTTATCGTTACAGGCTTGAATGCATGAAGGGGTTCAACAATGATTTCGATGAAGAAATGGTTATTGAGGCTATGTCACTATTCGAAGGAAAGCATGATTTTACTGGTTTTTGCAGACCTGAGCAGGGAAGAGAAACTACTCGGCAGATAGATTGGTGTAAGCCTTGGAGAATTGATGGTAGGCTTGTTGGTTTTGAAATAGCAGCGAAATCATTTCTGTGGAATCAGGTAAGAAGAATTGCATGGACTTTATGTGATGTTGCACAGGGTATTTGTTCCATAGATCAAATTAAATTCGCGCTGAAGAATGGAGAAGAACCCCATCATTTTGGCTTGGGTTCTTCAAGGTGGCTGATTCTCTGGGAGATTGAGTATGAGGATGTATCATTCAATGACGGCAATAACAACCTATTCACTAACCTAACAGCTCCGCCCAAAGGTTTGGGGGAACGAAACTTTCCTTTATGGCAGGATGCTAGCGATTTGGAACAAAAGAGAATGTTGATAGAGAGTTGGATTCCATCCATCTAGTATTCTATTAGCAATTCATCACCATCTACTAAATCGAATGCTTCTCTGAGAAAAGTTGATGCAATAATCTCAACAACATCTCTATGCCTTGTTAAATCTGGAATTAGAATGGCGCATTTTATTGCCAAATCATCAGCCCCATCTATTAGATTAATAGATGCTGGGAAAGCTGTCGCACCACCAAAAGAACGCCCCTCTCTTTGAAATCCATGAATTCTGAAACTTGTAATAGAAGAAGTATCAATTTCTTTAGCTTCTTCAAATAAATCTTCAGAAACATCTGCTGTCTCAATATTTGCACATTCTCTTAATGATAGATATCTAACAAAAGAATAACCAGATAATTTTAGATTCAATGTTCCTGGCCAAGCAGTGGCTCCTAGAACTTGCTTGAACTGATCTTGATAATGGGGTTGAGCCATGAAAACATGAGCGCGACCTAGGCCACTGCTAACTTCTCCCCTCATCTCCATGGCAAGCCCAAGGTGTGTTCCTTATCCATATTACGCAATTACTAATCTCTAGAATTATTGCAAAGCGTCATGCAGCCATTCTTTAATTCGATTCAATTCTGACAAATTGACTTCATGCCCCATTCGATAACCATTCCATTCACACGGATTTCCCGCCTCTACCATTGCATCAAGAGCATTTCTTCCCATCATCACAGGAACCATCTCATCAAACACACCATGACAGAATAATATAGGAGTTGTTTTGTTAGCATCATCAGCTTCTTTATTGTGGGCCTCAGCCATTAATTGATAGGCTGATAGGATTATCATCCCCGCAAGCGTGTGGGGGAATCTAACTCCTACGTGTAGGGCAAGTGCCCCACCTTGAGAAAAACCAGCTAGGATAATTTTTTCATATGGAATTCCTTTAGAATGCTCCTCTTCAATTAGATTAATCACTAGTTTTGCACTTTCCCTAATCGAGTGTTCGTCCTCCCTTTCGTTTGAATTCCAATCGAGAGTCTTGATATCATACCATGCAGGCATTATCATTCCCAAATTGATGGTCACAGGAATTTGCGGGGCGTGAGGAAAAACAAATCTTGTATTTGGACAATCTAGCATAGGAACAATTGGCTCAAAATCATGTCCTGATGCCCCTAACCCATGCAACCAAACCACCGTTGATTGATGATCTAGTTCAGGTTCAATGACTACTGTTTCCAGTGACTCCATCACTATCCCTAATCGCTCCGCCGTTTGCCATCCTTTTATCCACTTTTCCTTATTTTACCGAACTTAAGTTAGGATTTCTCATGAGTTCGCTAACTGTGTGTAACTTTATTCAAAGGTTTAGGGATTAATTTCCGATAGAATACATCATGTGGTGGCACCCAAACCAAGCCCTATGGAGGGGGCCCTGGTTACGTTGCTTGGAATTGCTCAAGACGGGGGCGTCCCTCAAGCTGGTTGTACCAAACCATGTTGTATGAACGAATTTGGAGGCCCTACTAGAAATAGAAATCCAGTGGCTTTAGGGATTACAACATCTGAAGGCAGCAGGCATTTAGTGGAGGCAAGTAGAACATTATCTTCGCAACTAATTATTTGGTCGTCATCTGATGGGAAACCAATTGACAAAGTGGATTCTGTTTGGTTATCTCATGCGCACCTTGGACATACTGATGGTCTTGGTCAATTTGGTCACGAGGCATGGGGGGCAAAGGGGATTACACTACATGCATCAAAATCAATGATTGATGTGATTTCAAATAGCCCTCTTCTCTCACCATTGTTTTCTAATGATCATCTAATACCAGAGATATTTGAAACTGGGGAAAAGGTAGATTTGTCAGAGTCAATTCAAATTACTCCAATCAAAGTCCCACACAGGGATGAAAATTCAGATACTCACGCATTTATAATTCAAAGTAATCATAAAAGATTACTATTTTTACCTGATCATGACTCTTGGCAAGAGACTCTTAATTTCCATTCTCAAGAAGATCCATTGTCATGGTTTAAATCCATGTTTGTAGATATTGTTCTATTGGATGGGACATTTTGGTCTTCAGATGAATTAGGTGGAAATGCTAAGAAAATTGGCCACCCCCCAGTTGAGGAAACTTTAGAGTTGATTGGGAGAAGAAAACCTAACGATCCTAGGGTGATATTCTTCCATTTCAACCATACAAACCCACTACATCTTGAATCATCTGCTGAAACTGCTAAAGTTAGAGCAATGGGTTGGGAGGTTGCAAGGCAGCCAATGACATTCACAATTTGAATAATAATTCAAAGGACCTGAACGGTCACAGCGTCTGAGGTACTAGCGCGGTCGTTATCAGTCACTGTAAGGGTGAATGTATGATTTCCTTTTGGAAGTTTAACCTTGATAATAGCTGCTTCACCGATTACTCGATTGCTACTATCTCTCCATTCATGAGATTCAATTACTCCATCTTCATCAAATGATCGACTTCCGTCTAAAGTAACAATAGCAGCACCTGATTTATCTGCATCAATCACTTGATCATCCCCTGCATCAGCGACAGGTGGCGCGTTTATTCTACCTGAATCATCGGAGAGCGCAGCATCAAAATCAAATTCTTCTTTAGTCGCATCAGTTAGAGTAATTTCGGCTTCAAGTAACCCCATCAAATCGTCTGAACCAATAGTGGCTTCAGAACCACTTGATAGTTGGACCAACTCCTCTTCGGTCAGCAAATCTGAGTAGTCATCCCCATCATCATACAAAGATTCAGGATTATTATCACTATTCTGTGACATGCTAGGTTCATCAAATTCAACAAGGTCGGAATCAAT
>PBPH01000044.1 GCA_002725475.1 Methanobacteriota archaeon
CAGGAAATGAAGTACCAATATGTTGACGATTTATCACCTTGGCCAAGTTATAACGCAACCAATAACGCAGTACTCACTGAAGAGGGTAGGGAAGGGCCAATGGTCATTCCAATTAGAGATTGGGCGTTGGAGGAATGGAACGGCCGATATTACGCTGATTACGATTTAGAGGTTGGGAAAAGATACTATTTCAAAACCACTACAGATTATGAAACATTTCGCGAATTTGAGGTGGAATACGACGATGAAGGTAGTATGTTTGTTGATGATGACAATAGCGAATCATGCTCTGGTGAAGAGGAAATGTCTGAGGAGGAGGGAATCGAAATGCTTGATGAGTTCCTAAGTGAGTTCAGTTCTGTTGCATGGGGGCAGGGCTCAAGTGCAGATTTACGACTTCCAATTCTATCACCTCCTGGAGATGATTATACTGTTTTAGCTATGGCCAAGGTAGGAGAAGCAGAAAATGCAACAATGGTCTCAGCATGGGGTTCAGAAATCACATTACCAAATCCAGGACCACCTGAAATGGAGAACTTGACTTTATCATTTAGCCCTTCAAATCCATTGCCTAATGACATTGTACAAGTCACTGCAACCGATGAAGGCGGACTACCTGTTGAAGGACTGTCTTTCACCGTTGTGAAAAATAACCAAACCCTAGTGGCTTTGATTTCAAATGATTATGGCCAAGTAGAATTTGCAATTCCAAATGGCACCATTATAGTTAGAGCATCAGGTGGTAATTACTATCCTGCTGAACTGACCATTATCGTATCTGATTCTGGTTCAACTACGGGCAACGGAACAACCCTTCCCTCTGATACTGATGGGGATGGTGTTGATGATACTGTGGATGAATGCCCCAACACTATGATTGGTGCAACAGTAGACGAATTTGGTTGTGCAATTGTAGTTACGCCATCAGACTCAGATGGAGATGGGGTGAATGACGATGTAGATGAATGCCCAAGCACTCCTGCAGGCACTACAGTTGATTCGGTAGGATGTGAAATCGATGATGGAACAGATACTCCGATAATGGATGCAGACGGCGATGGAATACAAGATCTCATGGATACGTGCCCGGATACACCCGAAGGTACTACTGTTGACTTCATCGGTTGCCCAGTAACTGACGTACCTGACGAAACTGATGATACTAACGAAGAAAATACTGGGACTGCAAGTTCAGATGATGAACAACCGCTGAGTATGGGCACTATTATTCTAACAATAGTAACTGGACTGTTATTAGCATCAATTGGTGTTGCTACTTTGATTCTCTTTAGGAGGCGTCAAGATGATGGCTTGAATTTCGAAGAAGATGTTTTGTTCGATTCACCAGAACGCCCTTCCCCCAATGTTACTGGAGAAATGATGGATGGATATGAGGTGATTGAATATCCGCAAGGTTCCAACGCATGGTGGTATAGGGATAATGAGACTGGCCACTGGATGGAATGGACTTAGATGAGATTTTATCCATACCTTACTGAGGTATCGAAATGGTGAAAGTAAGTCTTCGCCAAATCATAATAGCAATTATGTTATTGTGCTCTTCAATGCTATTTTTCTTTCCCGCTGAACCTACTATGAGTACTAGAGTTCTATTCGATGACCCAATTGAAGAAAAAATAGAAAATGAACGTGGAGAGAAAAATCATTCATCAGAACTGATTCTATTATTCCGCCATGATGATGGTGACCAATTAACTGATAATTTAAGTCGAGTACAAAGTTTAATCCAACTTGAAAAGGAAGCTATGGATGGCTCCAATTCATCTACATCTTTCGATTCTGAAAATGTTAGATTACATAGAATAGAATCCCCACTAATGAGGTGGTCTGATGCCTTTGATTCACGGAACCGCTCACTAGAGAATGCGACAAGATGGCTTGATGTACTACAGCCAAGAATTGAAAATGGATGGTGTGGAGAAGATGCTACTGATGAAGAGAAAACCGCTTTTGAAGCTAGTATGTTGATGTTACCACAGGACTCTAATTTTGGAGTTGCATGCCCCTCATTCTCTGGTGCATCTGCAAATATTCCTCCTGCTGCAAACGAATTATTGTGGCTGGTATGGCTGGAAAGCGATAGCGAAGATACCGATTGGGAAACATTGAAAATTTGGGCGGAAAAAATTAGTGAAGAGACTGAATTTGAGGTGTCACCAGTTGGAATGAATATGTTATTTCAAAAATCTAAGGAAATGGCTGAAGATGATTTTAGTATAATTCTTCCAATGACACTGATATTACTATCAGTAATTCTTTTCTTTTGGATGAAGGATTTGTTACTTACTGCAGCCACTCTTGGGGGAGTTACATTGGTAATATGTGCTGAAATTGGTTTTCTTTCATCAATTGGATTTCAATTTTCAATCATTGATGGAATTGCCATCCCCATAATCATGGGGGTTGCGGTAGATGGTGCATTCTGGTATTGTAAATCAGATAGAAGTAAAGAAGAGGTGCGAAACATGTTATTTATTGCAATGATTACAACCATTGCCGCAGTATCATTAGCAATATTTTCTCCAATTCGAGCAAACAGATCTATTGGCTTGATCATGGCAATAGGAATATTTCTTGATTGGGTGATTACTCGATTTGTGCTTGAGGATTTTTATCTAAGTAGGCGTTCTTCCAATCAATCAATTTCTGATGAATCTAGAAAAATACACCCTGCTCTTTCCTGGTTTTGGCCTGCTTCTCTATTGTTGCTTGCATCTATTGCAGTAATTGCACCTACAGGAGTAGAAGTTTTCGATATTGAACAATTACTTCCAGAGGATGATACTGGATTTGAACAAATGGATGAACTGAAATCAAAGTATTTGATTGCATCAAGTACGACTGCTTGGATAGCCGTCGATGTGGAAGGTGACTCAACTGAAGATCTGCAAATGGTTAGAAACCTCCAACAGCAATTAGGTCAGCATCCGAGTGTTCTATCGTTTGATACTGGTCTAATCAAGACGCCAATGGTGATGGGAATTCCTAATGGAGATACAACAGAGAACACCATTGACCAAGTTGTTGAAATGAGTCAGGGAACAATTATTCTAGATGATGCAAGACTACAAAGTGATGGAATTACAACAGGAGTTTCAATTGCGGTATTAATTGATGGACAGAATGCAGATGCTGCACTAATATTTGCAGACGATGTTACCGATTTGCTTAATCAAATGGATGTACAAGGGGGGATTGGTGGCGATTTGCCAACAGGAGCAGGTCTAGCCCGAACCTTTGAAGAGAGTAGACTGAACCAGATTTTATTTGCTGGTTTGGCAATATTAGTAACTTCCTTAATTGTAACAAGAACACCTTCAAGGTCTGCGAGAATAGCCGTAGGGACTGTAGCAATAGGTCTAGCAGTTGATGGATTAGCTAGCATTTTTGGGGGGCGTAGCATAAACACCGCTCCAACCGTTCTTTTAGGAATGGGATTTGCAGCCGATTACCTATCACATGCTAGTGCTGAACATATCCCAACAAAAAATGATACTAAAGCTAGATGGGGTGCTGGAATTACTTCAATTTGTATTTTCTTTTTGCTTGGATTTGCCACCTGGCCCCTTGCAAGAAATTCCGGTAGATTATTGAGTATCAGTGTCCTATTATCAATTATATTAGCAACATTTCTCTCTCTAACTCATATTTTGAGTTCAAATAACTATGAAGAAGAGTGATTTAAGAATTAAATCATGAACTATTTTTCATTAATTGACCGAACTCGTCAAGAACCGCCGCCACATGAAAGGAATATCATGCACCAACTCTACGCTATAGTCCTCGCAGCCGGAAATAGCCAGCGCCTAGGACAGCCAAAGGCAATGGTTCCAATAATAATGGATGGTCAAGAAATACCTCTAATCAAATGGATGGTAGAACGTTTAGAGGCCTCCGGAATTACTCCCATAGTTGTCACCAATCAAGACCTCTTGGTCCCCGTGACTTTTGCAATTCCTGAACGTAGTGTTTTATTGAACCCTGCACCAGAGAAAGGAAGGACTGGTACAATACAATGTGGCCTAGCAACGATTATTTCGAAAGCCAAGGGTAAGCGACAATTGAATGTACTAATTGTTCCAGTAGATAGGCCTGGTTTCTCTAATTCAACTCTTGAAGTGCTACGTCATACCGACTCAACTGCTTGCCCTACAAAGGATGGAAGAGGAGGGCATCCTGTTTTAATCACCAGTAGTGATGTTGAAAGAATCATGCTTGCAGAACCTGAAACTCCTCTACGTGACCTTATTTCTCCAATGCGAATTAATGTTGCAGACAAATATCTTCACCTTAACATTGACACACCTGAAGATCTAGAAAATTTACAACAAATTGCAGAAGAATTACGATAAAAACAGTGAATCTCTCATACCTTAATCTCAAGGAGGGGAGCCCACTCGGAAGCGTGTGACTCACCCCGTTTTAGAATGGACTACCGCGAAATTAGCGAGCGGTAGGAAAGTCGCTATGGCAACTGTGCTAACTGCAAGCGGTTCTGTACCTGGAAAACCAGGTGCTAGAATTGCACTAACCGACTTAGGTGAAGTTTGTGGAACTGTTGGGGGTGCTGGGCTAGAGATGAAGGTCTCTGAAAAACTGGGAAATTTACTACAGGAAAAGAATGGTGGCCATGGTGGTTTTGTCGAAACTTTTCAACTCTACAAGGATGCCAAAGGTCAAGCGGGCACCCCTCTCGACAGTCTTTGTGGGGGACGGGCAACGCTCTCATTCGAGGTGATTCAACCAATGCCACACATCCTTCTTTGCGGAGGCGGGCATTGTGGAAAAGCTATTGCTGATGCCTGTGAATTACTTGACTGGAAACACTCTGTTTTCGATGTCAGAGAAGAGTTTGCAAGTAAGGAACTATATCCAGAGGCAGAAGAATGGAACAATTGTTCTGCATCTGAATTCATTGAAAATGAAGATGCTACATCTCTAGCACGTTTCTCTGATATCCTGCTTCTTGGCCATCAATGGTCTGTAGATGAGGAATTGCTGAAGGGTATGCTTTCTGCACAACAATTGAGTCCAGAGAATTGGCGAAGTCGGATTGGAGTTATTGGTTCAAAGAGCAAATGGGATGCGTTTTCAAAGTCAGCATTGGAAGATGGAATTGAACAAAAATATCTCGACGAAGTCGATTGCCCTATTGGACTAAATGTAGGGGCTGAAACCCCCGCTGAAATCGCAATTGCAGTGGTCGGGAAACTCCTTGCTAGAATTAAGTCCCAAGATCCGGAAGAATCATCTTGGAGAGGGCACTGATTAACTAAAATTCAAGGTTTTTATCAACTTTGGCTAACAATCTAACAGTGTCAAAATCGGCTTCTTCACCCGCGCGTGCGTAAGAAGCGATATAATCGCTTGAATCAGACCATGTACTATGAATCGTGGGCTCACTGCTTTCTTGTGTGCCTTATTTATTGTCTCAATGTTAAGCGTAAGTTTGGATAATGGTCAACAATTATTAACTCAAATAAATGATTCAGAATCAGGAGAATCTGGCAATCATGAAAATCGAACGGTTGGGGGCTATCACATTGCTAGTGAAGAGTGGTGGGAACCAAACAGGCCATTCAATGTCAGTTCCTCAGATTGGGACGGCGATGGGACATTAAATATCGATGATTCACACCCCTTTGACCCTGCAATACCTACACGGAGCACTGGAATTCGGGGTACTTCTTGCACTAATCACGATGATTTCTGTTATTCAGATCCCAATCCGGTAACCTTCCTTTCTGACTCTAATCAAATTGATCCCGTAAGCATACAGGCCCTAGATGTAGAATGGGGGGATATCGATGGTGACGGAGATTTAGATGTGGCTGTTGGTAATGCCGGAGTTGATGGCATTGGTATTTCTAATCATATTTACATAAATGATGGAGTAAAACTAATCTCGCCTGCTGTTTGGACAAGTAAAGAAGAAGGAATAACACTTAATGTCGAATTAGTAGATATAGATAATGATGGTGACTTGGATTTGGCAACAGCAGATTACCCTGGGTCTGTATTGCTATATCGGAATGAAAATGGTGTGATTTCAGATACACCATTTTGGAATTATTCCTACGGCAATTTCAACCAGTCAGGAATTACAGGAATGGATTGG
>PBPH01000045.1 GCA_002725475.1 Methanobacteriota archaeon
ATCCTTTTACTACAATTGATGCAAATGTTGGAGTCACATATATTGCAACTAATTCTCCATGTGCTTGTAAGGAACTACGAGATAAAATTGAGAGTAGTGGCAGAAAAGTAGATTCATCACGAGATGGCAGCATTTGCGAACCAAGGACAGGAGCTTGTAATGATTTTTCAAGACTGGTGCCAGTTACTCTTGTAGATGTAGCAGGCCTTGTTCCTGGCGCTCATCAAGGGAGGGGTCGAGGAAACCAATTCCTTTCAGATTTAGCAAGTTGTGATGCGTTGATTCAGGTGGTAGATGCTTCAGGTGGGACTGATATTGAGGGTAATCCAATTGGTTCGGGAGGGTCAAGGCCCGAGGATGAATACAAATTCTTGGTAGAAGAGTTGGCTGCCTGGATTGATGGAATCATTTCCAACGGCTGGGATAAGGCAATACGTAGAATTCAGACTGAAGGCGAATCAGGATTGGTTAATTTCCTTCATGACCAATTGACAGGTATTGGGGCATCTCATAATGATGTACTTTTTTCAATGGATTCTTTCCGGAGAGAAAATACAGAATTGCCTACAATTAATGTATGGGGTTCTGAAGAAAGGCGTTCATTATCAGACACCATTCGTCGCCAGTTATTTCCTTTATATGTGGCTGCAAACAAAGCCGATATTGCCGATGAAGGCACATTTTCTTCATTGAAGAATGAAATTGAATCAACCGGCGGTTTATTTGTTCCTTGTAGCGCAGAATCCGAATTGGCTCTAAGAAGAGCATCAAAATCTGGAGTGATAACATACACTCCAGGAGAAATACAATTCGGAGTCGATCCTAATGCTAATTTGAACGATGCTCAGGAAAAAGGCCTTTCCGAATTGGCAGATAGGCTTCAAAGATTAGGGGGCACGGGTCTTAATGACTTGCTTACACAAGTAGTATATCAGAGACTTGAGCGAATCGTCGCATTTCCTGTTCAAGATGAAACACACTGGGCTGATGGGGATGGAAGAGTCCTTCCCGATGCACTTCTAGTACCCAGCGGAACTACTGCTAAGGGTCTAGCTTACGCTGTTCATACAGATTTGGGTGATGGATTTATTCGAGCATCAGATGCAAGAACTGGAAGAATAGTTGGTGCAGATTATGAATTAGAAGATGGAGCAATCATCAAAATTCATGCTAAAGTGTGAGCTACCCTTGCCTGATTCAGGGGGATGAGCCTTAAATCGAATCATTTGCAAATATCTATTCCAAATCACCAAAATCAGGTGCCGGAGGCACATCTAACTGTGCAGGCGTTTCAGGCTCTGGTGGTACTTCAGTAACAGGCTCTTCTTCAACAACATTAGCCTCAACAACTTCAATATCTTGGACCTTAATTGAATCCAAGAATGCAGTATTTTCATCATCGCTGTAATCTATAGGGGTGCGTGATTTACCACCACCTAGGTTGCCGTAATCATAAGGAAGAACAAGTGAGATTAGAGTATGTTGTTCCATCCCTAACTCTCCAACAGTCTGAAGTCTGCGAAGTTCTAGTAATTCTGGATTCTTTGCTAGTGTGTGTGCTGCATGTGCTAGGTTCTTAACAGCCTCAACTTCACCTTCTGCCCTTCGAATTCTTGCTCTACGCTCTCTTTGTGCCTCTGCTTCTCGAGCCATTGCACGTTGCATGTCGCTGGGAATCACCACATCTGTGATATCGATTCGAGAGATGTCTATTCCAAGTGGCCGACTGAAGTTATCCAGTACATCTTCCATTCTATGTGCTATGGTTTCTCGCTTAGATAGTAATTCGTCCAAGGTGTATTCTCCAATTACAACACGTAGTGCTGACATTGTTGCTTGACGAATAACACTTGCAGGATCACTGACAGCTAATACTACCTTAGCAGGATCAATTACCTTCCAGTATACAACTCCATCAACTTTGATGCTTACATTGTCACGAGTAATGCAAATTTGACCAGGGATGTTTTCTGGCCGATCTCTAATGTCCACAGCTAGGAACGTATCTATAATTGGCCAGCGGAAAGCAACTCCGACGTTATTCACCTTCTTGAATTTTCCAAAACGGAATTTTACTGCCCTTTCGTATTGGTCTAGAACAGCAATCCATCCTCTACGTGGCCAAGTACCGCGTGGGGGGTGGGCAGTGGGCTCTCCTCCTGAAGCAGCAAACATGCCACCCGCTGCTTTCAATCCAAGGATCATAAGTGCCCCAAAAAATCCAACAGCAACGCCACAACATAACTCAAACATCATGTCTTCTACAGCCATCACTTACCACCTCCTTTCAAGAATTCACCTAAAGGACCGCTAGAAAAATCTAGAATTGTATCAGGTAGCATCATTATTCGAGTGGCATTATTTTCCGCACCAACCTCAGAAAGAACTTGCAAACGTCGTAGTTCCATTAATGCAGGGAATCGGGCGAATAGTTCCTGCGCTTCTGCTAACTTAGACGCGGCTTCTCTCTCTGCCCCCGCCTTGATGACTCTGGCTCTTGCCTCTCTATCAGCTTCAGCTTCCTTCGCCATTGCTCTAGTCAAGTCGTGAGGAAGTTGCATATCTGTCAATTCAACGTGTAGTACGTGGATACCCCAAGGATCTGTTGCATCATCTAGGTTACTACGAATGCGCTCAGCAACTTCTTCTCTCTCTTGGAGTGCAGTATCGAGTGGCACTGATCCAACAACATCTCTCAGAGCACCCATTGCTGCCATACCAATTGATGCGCGGGCATTGGTGACCTTGTTGACAGCATCCCCAGGATCTCTTACCCGATAGAATACAACAGCATCAATGCTTAGAGATATGTTATCCTTGGTAACCACTGATTGTCCAGGGACATCGTTGGTAAGCATTCTAAGATCCCATCTAACCAACCGGTCAAAGACTGGAATTACAAATCGAATTCCGGGTTTCAAAACACCTTTATACACACCCAGTCGAAATACAACGGCACCTTCCCATTGCCTGATAATTTTTAGAAAACTACCAATCATCAAGATTAAAGCAAATGTTAGCACCATCATTGCAAAAAAAGTTGCAGCCATGTCTATCGGACAAGACATTACGTTATGATACTTAGTACTCCATTATCATGAAGAAAATTTTGGATTCAAATTTTGAAAGCCAACCAATCTATTACTTGTTGCATAAATTTCGAATTATCTCCTTGTTCAATATATCCATTGGCAGCGATATTACTGTCACCAATTACAAATAATCGGCCGCTCATTTCACTTGCCGCAGCTATTGTAAGCTCACCTTGAATTTCATCATCATCTAATTCTGAATCTAAGTCTAAGTCCCCAAAGGAAGAAGGAGATGTGGCTGCAACAGAAACTGCAGGTTCGCTAACTTGAAGAGAACACCCAGAGAAATAAATCAATTCGTTAATGTCTGAAGTAATTGGGTGTGAAGAAAAGTTTGTCACTCTGACATAATGGGGTATTTCTTCCTCTCCAAGAATAATACCTCCTAGTTCAACTTTCTGAGTAACGTTCTCTTGATGATCAGTGACTCTATCTTTTTGAATTTCAATGCCAAATGGTTTTGTAAATTCGTTTAGATAATCTACGTGTCCAAACAAATCGCCCCATTCGGCTAAAAGTAGCACAGATTTACCACTCCTTAGATGTGATTGAAGAGACATCATTTCTTCCACAGAGAATCGCTCTTTGGGAAATGGTATCACAACTACATCCCACGGAAGATGTTCACTGGTATCATATTCAGATTTGATAATTTCAAGTTCGTGATTTCCTTTTTCTAAAATAGAAGCAAGTGAAGAGAGGCCGTCAGCCTCAGGATTTGCCATCGAGGAACCCATGTGATATTCATCGAATCCGATGAGTGCCACTTATTTCACCTTCAGAGTTCTTCAGCCACTGCTGTAATATCAAGGGTGTATAGCACTGCTCTCCAAGATACTGTAACATCTTCATCACTGTCTATTACTCCCCCCACCAATCCAGCTGGACCAATTGTATTTACATCCATTGTAACTGATGTCAGCCATTCTCCTCTTCCACTGCCATTATCGTTCCATTTTGCTTCTATTTCAGATTTAGTCACGCCATCAGCAATATATCCCTCACCATTGAATTCTGGAGTAATTTGTATTGAAAATTCAGCAGCAACCCCATTACAACTTCCAGATGCAGATTCATCATCAGGTGTTCCTGAAACTCCTGAGAAATCCGTCTCTACATCAACGGCGTCCATACCTGGCCCCGGTCCCGGTTCATCATTATCATTGCAGCTAACAGTAATCTCAACATATCCAATCATCATATCTGATTCTAAATCAAAGTAGTAATCTCCTTGTTCCCCATCACCTAAGTTCATGGTTTCTTCTGAAGTCAAATTATCTTGAATGAAATTTACTTGCCATCTGGCTTTTGCACCACTTGCCCCACCACCAGTAGCATCAGCACTATTAGCCATCACAGAAAAGTAGGCAGGGAATACGATGGCAAAGACTACTGAAACTACCCAGATAGTGATTGCTCTTTGCGAGCCGAACAACTTCTCGGACAACGACAAACCCTCACCTCAAATTAGGTGGGCCGCTCCTAAGTTATCAATGTGACACCGAAGGTGATTCACTCTTCTTCATCCACTACTTCCCAATTTTCAGGTGGCCAATCAGGTAAATCAGAGGCTGGCCAGGCCCCTTTTTTGGTGTTAATTCCTTGTTTTCTGAACGTTTTCTTTGAGCGCCCCCAAACAGGTAATAGAAATCCAATAGTGGATCGTTGGCCAAACGACCATTTCCATGGACATTTGGGAAGTCTCGCAGTCCATTGTGCAAACAGAACTCGCCACTCTTCTTCAAGATGGTTTGGTATCAACCATTCAATCACAGTCAATGCTCCTGCGGAGCCTTGAACATGGCTATATGCTTCCATTGCAACATCTTTTAGAGGTCCATTTTCAATTACAAGACCAATAGTTCGAGCTCCCTGAGCTAAAGGAACAATCACGGCCCATCTGTCAACTAATCTACTACCTTGTATTCTACGACCTGACCAATTTGCCTCTACCACCAGTTCTCGCAGTGCTCGAACTGCATCAGTTGGTGAGATGCAAGCCTCAACTTTGAGATGACGGGGTACGCTCACACCCAGCCCTCTAGTGTTTCAGTCATATCGATTTCCAACTTTAGTTCTGAAAACAAGGTATAGTAGCATCTACACTGCTTAGCATACCGCGAATAGCGGTGGGCGAATTTCATCGATTGTTTGTTACTCAGCCAAACAGAGAGCCAAGACCCTCGAAGCCAGCGCCGTCATCTTCTTCTTCCTCTTCAGCAGCTGCTTCCTCAGCGGGAGCAGCGTCTGCAGCGGCAGATGCGGCAGCTGGAGCGGCCGCAACAGGTGCTGCTATAGCAGCACTCATTGCTTCACCGATGTCAACGTCACTCAGACTGGCGACTAGTGCTTTCACACGTGCGTCGTCAGCAGATACGCCTGCGGCCTTTAGGACCGCACCGACATTCTTCTCATTGATCTCATTCTCAGCCGAATGCAACAACATTGCAGTATATACATATTCCATTTTTTTTCACTTCCTTTTAACCAAATAGGTCTCCAAGTCCGCCAAAATTGGCATCCTCTTCTTCCTCCTCAGCCTCTTCTTCCACCGCTTCTTCCTCAGGAGCGGCTTCGGTTGGTGCTGAGGCGACAGCTGCTGCTGTAGCCCCAAGCATACTCGACAATTCTTCGTCGAGTGCTGAGGAATCTAATTGGCCTGCTAGGGCCATTGCCCGCGAGTTAGCGCGGGAGATGAATAGAGGCATGGTTTCACTATTTGTAATTCCAGCCTCAACAGCAACAGAGAGTGCCTCACTCTTTGCCTTTGATATGAGTGTGTTCATAGTTTCTGGAGTGAACCAGCGAATATTGCAAGCTACGTTGAAGGATGCTGACACTGCCTGGGCAATATTACTACGGAAGCCATCAAGGTCTAGGTCTAGATTTTCAGGTGGCATTAGCACTCCATCTTGAACAGCACCACAGAGGATAATTCCAATTTCGATAGGCTTGATTCCAAGTTTATCTAACATTAAACCTAATTCAACGGGTATTTCTTCACCTTTATTGACTGCAGTAACAGTTTTTTGGATAATGACTTTTCCTTTGTCGATTTTTGCAGGAATTCCTACAGCTGATAATTCACCAACTATAGGGCCTGGTGCGAAATCAGTTTCTCCCATTTCAACAATGATGTCTTCAGGGGCAATATCTCCAGCCTTGGCTGAACGTCCAGTACGGGTTTTTTCCAATTCATTGAAAAGTTGGAATGGGCTTAGTACTGAGGTATGTACAATGACTGGTTGTTCAGCCTTGCTCATCATCTCCTCTAACATTGTAAGGTCATATCCTACTTCTTTCCAAGCTAGACGGAAAAGGCTCTTTTTGGCCATCATCATTGTCATACGATCTCTAAGCTCTCTTCTCATACCAAGCATTGCTGTAGCTGGCACTCCTGTCGTATCTACAACCCCAAATACCCCGTCTTGCTGAAGCATTTCCACTAGTGAGGAAACGGTGTCTTTCTTCCAACTGGCTGCCTTAGGAATCATGATGCTTCAACCTCCACTTTTACAGAAGGGCCCATACTAGTCTTGATGTATAGGGAACGAATGTTACCAGCGCCTCTTTCTAATTTTGAAGTTACACGCTTCCACATTTCCATAGCATTTGCAGAGATATCTTCTTCAGATTGGGAACGAGAACCAACAATAGTATGGAATGTAACTTTATCACGGCTTCTAATTATGGCTGTGCTTTCCAATCCTGTTGCTATTGCAGCGGGATCAACGTTGGGGGGTACTGGTCGAGGCATTTTTCCTCTTGGTCCCAGTACAATTCCAAGGAATCGACCAATCGTTGCCATGTGAGGTACTTCAGATAAGAAAAAGTCATGTTTGTTAGCCAATTTTCTTGCTTTTTGTCTGTTGCCGCCCAAATCTTCTATTTTAGAGGGGTCAATAATAACAAGGCCTGCCTTTTTTGCTTTAGTGGCCATTTCTCCACTAGCGAAAATAGCAATGCTGACATCCTTGCCCCTTCCACGTGGAAGGCGGACATTTTCTTCAATTCTGTTCGATGGATTTTTTAAATCCACATCTTTGATGGTGAAAGCCATCTCAATACTTTCGACGAATTTACGCTCGGGTGCTGTTTCCAGCGCCTCTTTGATTGCTGAATTTATTTGTTCTTCCATATTTCTCACCTCTGCGGTCTGCGAGGTAACCCTCTCCCGCAATTCGTGAATCAACTGAATCTATCGTCATATTCTCCTGTTTTCACCTTCGTAATGAACTCTTTTGGCGTAATACCCTCAATATAGCATCGCATCGAGACACAAGTTCCCATGACTTCTAGCGATCTAGCTTTGACGTTTTTGCCAGTCAAATCAGCAGCTTTCTCATTTGAGATAGTAATGATTTGATCGAGTGTAATATTATGGACTGCTGGGTCTGAACCAGTATCAATTTCGCCTTCCCAAGAACCGTTGAACTTAATGCCCTTTCCAATTACTGCTGTTCGAATTCTTCTAGCAGTCCAGTTGTCTGACATTGATTCACCTCATTGTTTGGGTTCCGGCCGACCTACTTCCTCTATTTAACCGCCGCGAAAAACACAATCTTCGCTTAGGCAACACGCTCCGTAACTCGAACATTATCTGCTCGCATTGTAATTGGGATGGGGACAGCCGCTTCGAACAGTTCAACTGTAACTTCTTCCTTTCCTTCAGAAACGGCAGTCACACGTGCTCTATTGCCCTTGAAATGACCAACTCTAATTTCTACAATACTTCCTACTTCAATTCCTGCTGTAGCAGATTTTGGCTCGAGATAATTCGAGACAACATGAAATGGTGCTTCCCCCGGTAAAACCTTGGAACAACCTCGCATGGGCGTAGTAACTCCGCCTGCTCTGCCAATTAATTTCTCAACGTAGTGTTTTGCGCTAGCCTCAACAAAAATGTAACCTCGCATCATTTGAGGATGAATCACTGAGAAAACCTCGCCTTGAACATCTTGCAAAGATCCAGTCCCAGATAATCTGGCACGAATTTCGTTTGCTATTTTTTGCTCTTGACCAATAGTGGTCTTGAGCATGAATAGGAATGCAGAAACGTCACCGTACATTTCCCCTAATTGGGGCACTGCCGCTCTCTCTTGCATGACACTTACATCGTCTGCCCCCTCAACTTCATCCGGGCTGAGTACATTGACAAATCCAGGATCTACCCAAACAGTATCATTATACAGTGATCGAGGAATAACCTCATTTGTTGTAGTAGTAATTAGAATTGGAGTTACATCATTTAATCTATTACCAAATTCGATACCACGTGGCTCACCCATTCTCACAAATGTAAGTGAATCAGTGGGTATTGCGGTTGCTTCTTCAACTCTAGTTAGTACATGATCGACATCATTAGCGTCACCTACTCCATAGACTCCATCCCACATTCCATTGAAATCACTCACTTCATCAGAGCGTTTCATCAGAAGCACCTTGTCAGCGTGGCGAATGAATACGATAAACCCATCAGACATTTTCAGACCTCCAATAATTAGTATTTCAACCGACAAGCCATCCGAAGAATTTTGGTAGTTCAGTATCCATTAACCAGAGCATTACAAATCCGATGAAGCCTAGCACGAACATACCAATTCCACATACCCATACAGTTTGCTTGAATTCAGCCTTAGATGGTTTGCGAGCCATTCTCAAGATACGTGCCCAAGAACCCCTTCCAAAACTTCGAACCCAAGACTCAAATTGGTCTTGTCTAGCTTGAACCCTTTCCTCAAAGGACTTGCTGGTTGACTCTGGACTGGACATGGCTGAACCCCTATAGGGTTCATGCCGACATAGGGGTCCTCTTTAACATCAGCGCTCAATTCAATTGATGAATTCTAGACTCCGATTACGCATAGTTTGCATTTGTTGGTGAGCTGTTGCACCAAATATTTGCTGGCTTTTAACACCAGTCAAAACTAGCAGAACTCGTAACTCATTGCCCATATTTTCGTCTACAGTAGCGCCCCAAATGATTCTAGCGTAAGGATTGATGCGCTCACGAATTTCCTGGGCGCAACGCTCTGCTTCCCCAAGGGTTAGGGATGGTCCGCCAACGACATTGACCAAAGCTCCGCGAGCATCAGACACATCGATATCGAGTAATGGGGATGTTAGTGCCTCTATGGTTGCATCAATAGCCCTTTCAGCTCCAGTAGCTTCTCCAAGACCAATCATAGCCATCCCTCCACCATTTAGCATCACACTTCGCAAATCTTCGAAGTCGAGATTAACCAGACCTTCTTTTGTAATCATTTCTGTAACGCCAGCAATCGAACGCATTAGTAATTCATCTGCTACTCTGAATGCCGCTTCTATTGGCAAATCTCTAACTCCATCTACTTCAAGCAATTTTTCATTTGGCAATACCACTACTGTGTCACAAACTTCCCTTAATCTTTCAAGACCCCATTCAGCATTTTGCCTACGTAGAGTACCTTCGGAAGCGAATGGGTAAGTAACCACGGCTATAGTAAGGGCTCCAGATGCTTTTGCTAAACGAGCCATAACATGTGCAGAGCCTGTTCCTGTTCCACCGCCAAGTCCGGTAGTAACAAACGCCAAATCACAGTCACTCACTATATTTGTTAGAGTTCTTTCAGATTCATAAGCAGCCTTCTCTCCTTTCTCAGGGTCTCCACCTGCACCCCGGCCACGTGCAGTTCTACCAATGAGTATCTTCTTTTCAATCCTTGAGCGAAGTAGATGCTGCGCATCCGTATTCACTGCATAACCAGAGATGTGATCACCTTCCAGCAATCCTTCATCCGATAGGCGTTGAACGGTATTGGAACCACAACCGCCACATCCGAATACTCTAATTCTTGGTGCAAGACTAGCCAGCAATTCGACCAATTCTTCGTCTCCAGGAACGGTTTCTATACCATCAACAGGTTCCTGTTCTTCGGATGAAACTTCAGTTTCTTGCAGTTCTAACACACGGTCAATCAAATGGCGCATGACGTCAGCCTCACTGAAGTACGCTTAACCTTGACGCTGACAAAGTGGTCTTGCAAGCATGTTATTAGACATCTTTACAATAACCGAAATCGATAATTACCCTCATTTTCAAGGGGATTTGTACCGAAGTTCAAAGTGGTAGCGGTGGTCAGCAGTGTTGATGAAGAATCGGGCGGTGTCATTGGTCTTGCTTTTACTCACCTCGACTTTTCTCTCGTTAATTCCATTGGATAGAGAATTGAGCGAGTTAGAATTAATTGCGGAAACTGGTGCTAGTCAATGGAATTCTAATGATGAGCCAACCATTCAGAATGGTTGGTTTCCAGAGGTTTGGCAACCAGCAACAAAAGGCGCAGTATGGGATATAGATTTTAGTCCAGATGGAACAAAACTTGCTGCAGTTGAAATTTCCGACAACCGTCTATTTGTTTGGAATGTAAGTGACGGGCGAGTTCTACTTTGGATTCATCATTCCGACGCATTAGTTAATGTTGCTTGGCTATCCAATGATTGGGTATTGGTGGGCGATAATGGCATCAATTGGTATTCGTATCAAGTTGTTGATGATGGCTCTTCAAAACCGAAAAACTCCACACAGATGAATTCGGGTCAATGGACGGATTCTTTGACAGGAACTTATGATGGATGGCTCTGGGGCCTAGATGCTTCAATAATTAATTCAAAAGTTGTTTTCTGTGGTGATATTAATCATTTGAATATGGGCGGTGAAGTAGTAATAGCGGATATTTCGCACTTCATCGATGGCTCGCCAGCGAATGCACAAAATTTCTTTCCACAATATTGGGTTCCAGACTGCGCACTTTCTACGAATGGAGCTACGGTAGCCGCTCTTGGCAGAAACATGACATCAACAGGTGGTAATGTTTCATTTCGAGATGTAGTATATGGCATTGGGTCGAATAACGGTAGTCTTCTTTGGGAGCGGCATGTAGCGGGCCCTAATTCTACAGCCTGGGCAATTACTTGGGAGCCAGGAGGTGGTAGTTACACAATTGCCTATAATCACCCATCTCCATCCCAACCCGGTCATTGGGAAGGTGTAGCATCTTCATATGCTGAAAGCGACGGAACTTTGTTTTGGTATTCCCCAATCCCTCAGAATGTTAGTAGTCTTGCGTGGCTTCCAGATGGTTCTTATCTTACAGTTGGATTATATGATCCTGGTAAAGTTTCCATTATCAATACCGCAGGCCAAGTTCAAACCGACTTTGGTTGGCACTCTGTAATTTCAAACAATACTGGACAACCAGAAGATGTCAAAGCAGTAGCGACCGCGACTATATCTTCCTCGACAACCGCCAATCAATTGATTGCTTCAGCTGGTAAAGATGGTGGAGTGGAAATTTGGAAAGCTGACACCTCTAATTTTGAAATTCTTCCCTACCGTAGATTCGGTCCTAAATTAGTCAGAGAAATTTCGATATCCCCTAATCAAGACATGATTGCGATTGCTGAGTCATCAGGAACTTTAACAATTCGTTCAGGGACAAATGGTTCAATTCTGTCCCAATGTTTTCACCCTGAATTTGGACAAGTAGTTTATTCAATTCCATTTGCAAAATCCGTAGGTTGGCAGCAATTCAACGAAGCATATGTAGGGTTTAGTGATGGCGTGATGATGGCATGCAATTTAATGGGTAAATTTGCTTGGTTATTTGATTTAAGACAACATCAGACAGTGGGGGCATTTGGTAGAATTGACATTCATCCTCAATCGCCATATGCGGCTATATCTTGGTCATCTAACACAACTAACACAAATTTAGACGGACATATTGCAATCATTGACCCCTATTCTGGACAATTTCTCAAGGAATGGCAGTATGCTGAATCTCATTGGACAGTTTTGTTCAATGCTAACGGAAATTTGCTAGCATCAGCTAGCCAATCAGGGGCAGTTAGGTTTTGGAATACTAGTGATACTCAACCTCAAAATTGGTTTGACGAAGGATCACCGTATTCTCACAATGGATATGTTGGTGTTACAAGTTGGCTACCCGGTGTTGATATGTTGATATCAGCAGGATGGGATAAAGAGATGATAATCTGGGATGTTATGTCTCAAACACAGATGCAATCAACAACTCTGATGCCCGAGCCATTTTCAGTCACCCCACTAATTGTTGAAGGGGTTATGGCTGTTGGAACTGGCGATGCCTCAACATCTTTACAAGGACAAATCGAATTTTATGATTTACAAAATAATACCCTTTCCAGTACTTACGCTATTAATCACATTCCGCGTGGATTAGGTGAATTGTTTTCAGGCGACGCTCTTGCTCTAATGAACCACACGGGAACACTACTAATTTTGAAGAAAGATGCAGATGGTGATGGCTGGTTGGACTTAGAAGATGATTTCCCGAATGATCCAACACAACACTATGATGGCGATGGCGATGGTTGGGGTGATAATCAGAATTATCCCAATGGAGATGGTTGTCCTAATACGGTTGGAACGAGTACTCAGGATAGAAACGGATGTCCAGATAGTGATGGTGATGGATACAGTGATCCAGACTCATCGTGGCTTGCAAGTCCAAATGGTCTAGCAGATGCTTTTCCTAGCAACCCATCACAATGGTGGGACAGTGATGGTGATGGATATGGTGATCAGTATTCATTTGAAATCGGAAATGATGGTTTTAGAATAGGAGAAGCCGGTGATGCCTTTCCAAATAATCCCTCTCAATTCCGTGATTTAGATGGTGATGGATGTGGTGATAACTATACCTATGGTAATGACAATGGTATGAGGATTAACGAAGCGGGCGATGCATTCATCTCAGATGCAACACAGTGCAATGATTTTGATGGTGATGGATACGGAGATAATTACACATTTGTCATTGGACAAGATGGTCTAAGAATAGAAAATGGAGATGCCTTTCCTACCGACCTTCTTGCATGGTCTGATATTGATGGTGATGGTTGCCCAACAAATTCTGCAACAGGATTAACAATTGATTACTACCCAACAGATTCTCAATTTTGCAATGAAGATCTGCCCTTTTCCTTACCTGAAAATTTGAATGCAATCATCACGAATTCTGAAAATCTTTGGCATGTACATATGACATGGTTATCTGCAGCAGAAAATACAGATTTGATTAGATTAGAAGTAGCTCTCACCGACAACGTATCATTACCAGGGGATTCAGATTATTTTTCAATTCAGGTTTGGACTACGATTACTCAAGTTGATGAAAATATTTCAGTTGATCCCGTAACAGGAATGAATAAAATTCACGTCCGTCTTACCGCAATTCCTGATGATGGGAGTTCATTGAGCAAAAACTGGTCAGCTATTTGGGTTGATGTAAATATTAATGATCCAATTGAGAATACTTCCGAGAACAATAACAATCCAAACATTGACAGTGATGGGGATGGATTGATTGATTCAACAGACAATTGTCCAAATGACGTAGGGCCAACAGATAATCAGGGCTGTCCAATTATTTACGATGACACGACAAGTAACCAAAACGGTAGTGATGGGAATAAAGATACTGAGGAAACATCTCCACTTTGGTATATTGCAATTTTAATTGGCATCTGTGCTCTATTAGTTCTAATATTAATGGCAGTTAGGTACAATAGGAGAACTGATGAAATTGTAGAAGGAGCATATTCGATGTCTCAATCAAACTCGTTTGCCCCACCATCCGTTCCTCCTTCACCAACGATGCATCCTCCTTGCAAGGCGTGTGGTGGTTTTGTTCAAGAGGTGATGCACCAGGGCAATCTATGGACATGGTGTCCATCATGCAGTGAATGGCAGGATTTTCTTGGAAAAAAATAACTACAATAATTAGCGACTTGATTGAGAATATTCATGATAGTCTACAGTAGGTTGTAGTGAATCAATAGCAGATTGAAGACGTGCATTGGCAGCTTGTTCTCCACTCTCTATCGCGGCTTTTTGGGAATTGAGAGAGGCAAGCCTTCTTGCTAGACTTTCGGCGACATTTTTATTTAATCCAGAAGACGGTTGAACCCATCTTTCAAGAGAAGAAGCAATTCTCTGATAAGAAGTTGTAAGCCCATTATCTGAAATTAGAACAAACTCATTTTGTTCTCGCGAAAGTGGCCCAATAGATTCAAGAGTTTTGTCAAGTGATTTGGCTACCTTTGTGGCTTTTTTCAAGTTCCCTTTACATTTTTCATATGCCTCTATTGACAACAGATGTGCCTCAATATGACCCGCATTTGCGGCCCTCGAGAAACATTTGATAGATTTACGTAATTTATTGAATTGAAGAAATACTCTCCCCATTTGTATTTGATCTTGTAATTTCAAAATAGTTTGCTCTTGTGTAATTGGTAATCCACTTTTTCCTCTAAATCCATCTAACGACCTAACCTCCTTTTTGAGCTTCTTTGTGGCATTTAGGCACTTTTTCCATTTTTGTCGAATTTCAAGAATATTGGCATAGTCTCTCAATGCAAGAACCAATAATTCTTGATTTTCCAGAGTTCTATTTTTACTCGACCATTTTGAAAGTAATAAATTTGTAAGTTCTTCAGCCATTACTTCAGCAATTTCAAGCCTACCATCTGCTACATAATGGCGTAATTGGTTTAGGACTTTGACAGGATCATCCATGCCAAACATACTATCCCTCAATTATCCAGACGAGTCATCGTCCATTATCACTCCTATCATTTGATAGGTTTAGTTGAATGAAATCATTTCTTACGCTTGACAACTTTACGCTTAACTGATTTGCCACTCTTTGAAGGTCTTCTTCTCTTCTTTTCCTTCTTTGGTTCATCATCATCATCATCATCATCCCAATCGTCATCATCATCATCATCATCATCGAAATCATCATCTTCGACAACTTTCTTCTCTTTCTTTGATTTTCGACGCTTCTTCTTTTGATTATCATCAGAACTGAAAGGGTCATCATCGCTGTCTAATTGTTTGGTTGCTTTCGGTGCTGCTTCAAGCTCAGCCAGCCCAGCATCGGCAGCGGCGGCACTATCTCCGCCCCCTCCTCCCATGAATTCGAGCATCCAATCATCTTCCTCGTCGTACTCATCATCATCATCCTTTTTCTTCTTTTTAGAGGGGTCCTGAGCTGCTAGAACACCTAACAATATGGCAAACAGAAGTAATAGAACATTGAAGGCTGCTACTGCAATGATAATGATATATGGTGGGCTAGTCAAATCTGGAGCAGCTTCTGGTTCAACAGTCTCTTCATCAAATGGTTTGGTTCCACTTTCACAGAAAGTCATGCCACTGAGATTTTCATAACAGTGATCAACATAGAATGTGCCAACAAAATTTCTTTCATTTCCAGCAGTATCTACGGCATGAATTTCGATTCTGTGATTACCTGGTTCAACGAACGTAGCGGAAGGTTCTTTCATATCGAAAATCAATGTGTTGCTTTCTACATCCATCGGTGTGACATCATTCACTAATTCCCATTCAGAAGGAATTTCATAGAATTCACGAACATCCACGAGTCTGAATTTAACTTCGACTAGGGCAACATCATCAGTCACAACCCCATGAATTCTAACATCATCTCCATACAGGTATTTGCTACTTGATGATGGAGCAAAAAGTTCGATAGTTGGTGCAATAGAGTCTATTGACCAATTGCTCCAACTCAATGTTTGAGAATTACCAACATCATCGATTAAGGTTGCTTCCACACACAACTCTGTAGTCTCCATTCCACTAGGAATCGGGAAATCCCAAATAAAGTGAGTATCAGAACTTAGGAAAGGAGTGGCTCTAGTTATTTCATTTTCAGGAGTAAATGTGCTTCCTTGAATATTGTCATAGTCACAAGTATGTACATGAAGTAGTGGGAATTCAGCCAGAGGTTCATTACTGAAAATGCTCAAGCGATAGTCTCCACCTTTTAGAGCTCCATTCGCAACCCCATCTTCACCTTCAAGACCTATCAAAATTTCAGCACTTGCCCCCGTGGTATCTTCGTGTACTAACCATGTGTTTGAATTGTTTAGTAGAGAATCACGAGAATTGCCCCAATCATCAGCAATAATCAATGCATACCAAGTGTATCTGTCGAGGTTTGAAGGGAGATAAATCTCCTGGACTACAGTAGTTTCCGCTGGGTGTGGTTCATAGTTATGAATCAAAATTTCCCAACCAGCATCGTCAGAAATATTTCCAGTTTCATTGTCGGCGAATGGAACACCAAGATGTCTCCAAAGAGTATATGTTTCACCTTCCTCTGCTAGTGAATTGATCCAAGAGAGAATTACCTTATTTTGGCCACCATGTAATATTGGTAGAGCAAGTTGAACAGGTGCAGGTGCAAGTGTGTCTTCATTGACTGCCAGTAAGATACAGTTTTGTTGGAATCTAGTGTCTTCAAACGTTGCACCAAGGTGGTTGTATCTTGTGACGGATGTAACGCAGTAGTAAGAAAGGCGATCTTTGTCTGGAGGAACTGGAACGTTGGCATACTGAACTCCGTCTGGTACCGTAGCAACTAGCGTAGCTTCAAGACTCAAGTTTGAAGACTCTGAAAGTCTAGTCCAAGCGTGCCAAACATGGTAGGATTCACCTTCAGCACCAACTTGATCAGTCCAAGAAACTCTAGTAACACCTCCACCGAGGTATTCTGCTTGAACGTTAGTTGGTTCAGCAATCCAGGGATCGAAAGCATTCTCCAATATTGGCCCATCTAATACAGAATTGTCGATCATACTATTGTGATTTCCTCGAGAATCAGCGATAGTAACAGCGTAGTAAGCATATCCAAGTGTTCCCCTCTCTACTTGGTAATCATATGTTTGAATTCCAGAAGGGACAGAAGCGATGTGTTCAACATATACATTTGAAGTATTGTTGAATTCAGTCCCGGATCTCCAAATATGATAAATGGCATTTGTCTCAAGAGTATTGTCGGTCCAGGTAATAGTTGTGTTTCCTGTACCACCTATTGGTTCAGCATTGAAAGTAGCATGAACACCGCCCAATAATAATCCAGGAGCCACATTATCTTCCCTTACAGGCCAGTTTGAATCCATTGTATTGACTCCTCCTATGAAGCGAGTGTCTTCGTATCCAAGATAGAGATAAGTTACAGAATAGAAAGCATCTTCATCAGTGTTTGGAGGGACATCGTAAGTAAAAGTTGAAACTCCTGCAGAAGCAGTTCCAACTAGAGTCTTAGGCAAGAAAGCCCAATTTTCTCTCGAAGCAGGCATTAGGTGTCGGTAAATATTGGATACATACGCGTTATCTCCAGACTCAAGAATACTGCCAGGTGATAGTTGATTAAGATTAATCCAATCAATTTTTGTTTGGCTAAGATCGGGATAATATGTAGCATTGACAGAGAACGGGGCAGTAATGTCATGAGTAAATTCAAAAATTGGCATACCAATTTGCGAAACTCCTAGTTCCATATATGCAATCATGGTCCATGTACCATTCACTATGTCATGGTAATTAGTAGCAATTCCGTACCAAAATGTACCATTTTGAGATGGAGGCAGATTATATTCAAAGGTGTGGAATTGTCCAGGGCAACCTGATAATGGACCCACACAGGCAGAAACATTTCCAATGTATGGAACTTCACCATTGGCGATTGTCGTAGCGTTCATCTGCGCATCATGCCGGTAAATCAGATATCTAGAAGATTGCAACATCTCTGAAATATAGATTAAACCAGTTTGAACATTTTCCCACGTAATTGTAGTCGATTCAGTTTCTGACATGAACATGGCGTTAACATTCTGTGCTTGCATATCTTCATCACTCACTCCACCTCCAGCAGCACTAACCGGCTGAACTGTTGATGACAGCAATGAGAATAGCAAAATTGCAGTAATCAAGTGTGATTTTACCTGTCGATTACAGCGCACGCTAATCCCCTCCGTACGGGTTGGTGGTAAAGCAGCGGTTATGAGGCTGACGCAGAATGTTGCTCATATGCGTCAAATAAACATCAAATTATTTTTTTTCGACAATATCGCCCCCTAGGGGGCGCTCTATTCCATAATCAATTGCTTTCTTGCGGAGATAAAGCGAGTAGAAAAAGTGTAAATTCCTCCTATTAATGCTATGACTAGCACCGTTGACATGCCATTAAACTCACCGCCAAAGAATGGTATTTCTCCGATTCCTGATGTACCGCTAATAGCTTGCCAACCTGCAATTAATGCTCCAAAGACTGTCATCATCAACCGGTCAGCCCTGCTAAAACCTCGATAATTTCTACCTAAACCGACAGATTGTGCTTGTGTTCCCATGTATGAACCTAATAATGTAGCAAGTCCAGCCATATATCCGAGGTGTGGCGAATCAACCCAAGATGTATTGAGTCCAATTGCAACCAAAATCCCAGCATCTACTATTCGGTCAATTGTGTGGTCCAGATAATCACCATACCGAGAGTCCTTGTTGTGCTTTCTAGCAATTTGTCCATCCAATGCGTCACAAATCGCCGCAAATGCAGTTAATCCAACGGCAGAAAAAAGCAACATTCCACCAGCTTTATCATTCCCTGCAGTAGCAAATAACCATGCAGCAAATCCAGCAACAGCTAGACTAAACCAGGAAATATGATTTGGATCAAGGAATCCCAGTTTTGCCACCAATGGGTCTAATTTTGCAGTGGCAATATCTCTCAACTGTTCTAGAGCCATTTTTTCACCTATTCATGTAAGACTGATACCCAGTCAATCTGTTCCTCTGGGCCTTTAGGCTTGAATCCATCTCTAATCCAGCATCCCATTTCCTCAAACAGAGCCCCAACACTCTGTTCCGTAGAGTTGAGCTCAAGACAAGGCAAATCACCCCATTCATGACTTTCATTCCATGACCCTCCAAGAAGTTCCCACTCGCTGTTCTCCAAAATTTTTGATTCAACCCACCCTCTTTCTCGATTCCTTGCTGTTAGAATTTCTGGATTACAACGTAGAATCACAATAGCATCTACGGGGAGGAGATGGGATAGATGGCCATCAACGAATGTTGTACCTGACGGTTTTTCATTCCATTTATCTCCAAGTTTCTCTGCTAGTTTTTCTATGTCGATAGGTCTTGCGTCATCAATCTCATCAATTTCTCCAATACAACCATATTCTTCTGCTAGTTGAATAACTTCTAATAATTCATATTTTGATCTTTGTGAAATGGCGTATTGAGCTAACGAACTCTTGCCGCATCCCGGTGTCCCGGTAATTGAAACGCGGCATCGGTCTAACTCAGTCATTGACCATCCGTTGGTCGTTATGGTCATCAAGGTGATGGCGAAATCGGAGCAACTAGACTTAACAATTATACAGAGAGACCTCGCTATGCGTGGTAAGAGGGATGTTATGATACGAACAACTGAAGCGACAGCCATTGTGTTGATAGTTGCTGAACCAGGAAGGGAGACAGAGGTATACAATGAGTTACAGGCAATACCCGAGGTGGCTGAGCAAATGCTTCTTTTTGGAGAATATGATTTGTATGTCAAAATAATTTGTGATGATTATGCATTACTGGGCAGTGTGGTGATTAACAAGATAAGAGCAATTGACGGCGTCGATTCAACAAAGACATTAACCGCCGCATCAATGTTCTAGACGACTAATTATGCGTAGGTTTCACGTACCTAATTACTCCCGCAAGTTTAACGAGAGGGGGGTATGGTATATTTCCGAAAACAATTCCATTGACATTAATGATGCTGAATTAGGCTGGTCTGGTGTTATAGATTTATTCAATCCACGTAAATCTAAATTAGCCATAATGCTAATTTTTATTCCATTTGCGATATACTTCAATATCTTCGCACATAATGCTCCTCTAGCCTTCATTACTTCGATAGTAGCAATAATGCCCCTTGCATATTTTATGGGTGTAGCAACTGAACAGATTTCTTTGAGGACCAATGAATCAATAGCAGGCCTACTAAATGCAACCTTTGGAAATGCTGCAGAGATGATTATTGCAATTCTAGCGGTTTTTGCTGCATCTTCTGCAATCAAATCAGGTGATTCAGATACTGCAAGTACAATGATTCAAGTTGTTCAAGCCTCGCTGATAGGATCTATTCTGGGTAATCTTCTGCTCGTATTGGGATTAGCATTTGTATGGGGGGGGATACATCACAAGGTTCAGAGTTTCTCATCCGGGCAAATGGGTGCTAACGCTTCTCTTCTTTTGTTGGCAGTAATTGCTCTAATTCTCCCAGCTGCATATCAGTACACTGGTAATGGGCATGAAGAAGCAATTATCACCCTATCTAGGCTGACTTCAATCGTTTTACTTGCGATGTATGGTTTGTTTCTTGTTTTTCAATTTCGAACTCACACCGACTTATTCGCAACGGACGGGCATCACCATGATGAACCACCAATCATGGGTCAGCGTCAGGCTGCTATCCTATTGATTGGAGCTACAGTGATGGTAGCATGGATGGCTGAAATTATGATTCATTCAATCGAATCAGCAGCTGATGAATGGGGGTTACCTACTCTTTTTATTGGAGTCATATTGCTTCCACTATTTGGTAATGCGGCAGAGCATTTCACAGCGGTTCATGTGGCTGGAAAGGACAAGATGGATCTCGCCTTCTCCATTGCAGTTGGTTCCAGCACCCAGATTGCGGTACTCGTGGCTCCGGCTATGGTAATTATTGCGTGGCTCATTGAAGTCCCCCTTACGTTCCAGTTCGGTCTATTTGAGACGGTTGCAACATTCCTAGCAGTTCTGATTACCAACACTATTGCTGCAGACGGTAAATCCAATTGGCTTGAAGGTGCTTTGCTATTAGCAACCTACACGATACTAGCCATGGCTTTCTTCTTATATTGATCAAATTTAAGTTTTTAATTTTGAGATTTTCCTAAGTTGCCAGTCCAATATCCCCATATTATAAATCCACTAATTAGTGAAATCATATGAGCTGAAGATGTGAAAATACTGATTCCATGTAAAAAATGATTCCAAGATTCAAAACCAATTGCAATTGAAGGAACCACCCATTTATTCTTGGTTTGATGAGCAGATGCGCCGATAATTCCGTAGAAACCGGCAGAACCTCCCATCCAGTTGCGTGATAGACCACTAGCAAGGAGTTGACTTCCGGGCAAAAAAATTTCCAAAGTATTCATTATAACCGCCATTGTTATTGCAGTTATTGAGGTAAAGAGCATGAAAAGAAAATAGGTTTGTAGAAGTCCTTGTCGAAGTTCAAATGATTGTACAAAAATCATTAATCCAACAGAAACGAAAATTATGTGTTCATTAGAATTATGAAATATAGGGGCAATTACTAGGGATGTGAAAAAATGCAGTGGGGCATCAAAAAGTCCAGTTGGCCAAAGCCCACCTATGCAAGAGGTCATGTCATTTGTATAGTCGCATGTTTTTTCTGGGCCGTTGCCCACAAAAATCCAAATTATCCATATAATTATCAGGTAAGTGAAACTAAATTTTCTAGATAGAAATATTTGGTAAGGCCGCAAACGTTTCCCGTTGATGTCACACCAAGGCCAAGACCAAGGAAAAACACCCCTTTTTCCATCCACATAATCACCTTTGAGGTGGATTAATTCCGTCGTAATATTCTGCAACTGCTAATTCTAATTCCCCTATAATTTGATTTTCATTTAGAGTAAGGGTTTTCCCATCACGACGAATACAATTACCATCTACCCATACATCTAGGCATCTTGCTGTAGAATATAGTAGATTAGCAAGTAGTCGTCGGTCACCTATTCCACGGGGCCTCATACTGATATCATCTAGAGACCAAGTTACCCAATCATTGGAGCCCTTTGTTGCAAGTTGCCATGTTTCAGTTGGTGGTAAAATAGTAGCATCCCAGTGATCATGGCGTTGAATAAGTGATGCAGATTTAGCATCAGATCTCATATCTAGTGAATTGTTTGAGGCAGCACCATCAGTGCCTAGCCTCACATCTACCCCAGCCTCTTTCATTGCAGGATAGGAAAGAGTCCCTCCAGTAGCTAACTTTTGATTACTAACAGGGCAATGAACAGCGTGAGCGTTGTGTTTTGCAAGGATTCGCATTTCGCGTTTGGTTACCCAACCACAATGAGCACAAACAGTTCCTTCAGTGAAATAGTCAATTGAATCTAGATATTCAATAGGATACATATTGTGTTCAGCGTGACAGGCTGCTACTTCAGCCCGTGTTTCTGAGGTATGGATATGTAATCTAGATCCATATTTTCTTGACAAATCGCTTGCCCTTCTCAATACCTCTTCTGAACAGGTATAAATTGCATGAGTGGCTATGCCATATTCTACCCTCCCTTCAGCTAATTTTCCTGAACGAATCAACGATTCTAATTCATTCAATACTCTACCACTATCAGGAGAGCCATCTTTTGAGGGGGGCCAATCAGTAGTTGGTCCGCACACAATTCCACGTATCCCTGAATCAGCAATTACAGGTGCAATCGCTTCTGGGAAATGGTACATATCACATGCAAAGGTAGTTCCAGAACCAATTAATTCAGCAACACCTGCCAAGGTTCCAATTTTCACAAATTCGGGTGTTACCCTCCTCTCAGTTGGGAAAATATTGCTTTCAAGCCAATCATTGAGAGTTAGGCCCTCCCCCATCCCTCTATTGAGTACCATTGGTAAATGGGTGTGCCAATTTTGCATTGATCTTGTAATTACAAGAGTAGAGCCATCAATAGTTTCTTGAACATCCTCATCTCCATTTGAGTAGCTCCATGTTCCATTTGGATGTAGGATAAAATCTCCACGCATTATTTTGCAATCATGGTCTATAAGACAGCATTCAGTATAACGAATAACTCCACTCGAATCATCGACCACAACCATCACCTACGAAGTGGGCGAGACGACTTTGCGCATCAGCATTGTTATGGCGGGGTTGAATAGAGCCGGCGTTTTCGATAAGTTTGTTCCATGGCCGAAGACCCATATCGTGTGCTGGGTGTATCTCCAGAAGCGAGTGACGCTGAGATTAAGCGCGCATATCGTAAACTCGCTAGACAACATCACCCCGATCGTAATCCCGATGATGCCGCATCTGAAGGTCGATTCAAGGAAATTCAAGCAGCCTACGATTTAATCGACAATTCCGAAAAGCGCAGGAAATTCGATGAACAAAAGAGGATTTCCAATATGTTCGGTAGCGGTGCTGGTGGGGATTTCGGTAATTTTGAATTTAACTTTGAAGGGGGCGGGGGGATTGAAGATATTTTAGCGTCATTTTTCGGTGGAAAGGGAGCAAATCCCTACGCTGGCCAGAGTAGTGGAAGCATATTTGATCAAGGAGGCCGGCCACGTCAATCTCAGCAAACTAGGCCACAAAGGGGTTCTAACATTGACTCTCCACTTGACCTCAGTTTAGAAGAAGCTCAATCGGGGGTGAAGAAACCATTCACCATATCGAGGCGGAAAGTATGTGAAAAATGCAGGGGTGGTGGTTGTAGCAAATGTGGTGGCCAAGGAGTGATAAGAAAGACCAGTCAAATCACAGTTACAGTTCCTGCAGGGGCAGAACATGCTTCGGTAATGAGATTGAAGGGAATGGGGCACCAATCACCAAACGGTCAAGCAGGAGATCTTCTACTTACTGTCAGGATAGATGCAGATGAAGGAAGAAGTTGGGAAGGTGGCCGCCTGATTCAGTTGGTAGAAGTATCTTACAGCACAATGATGCTTGGGGGGAAAGCAAGAATTCATACACCAGCAGGAAAGATAGTCGAAGTAGATGTCCCACCAAATTCACGTTCAGGAGACCGTCGCAGATTAAGAGGTCAAGGATACAACGGTGGCCCATTAGATGTAGAACTGACATTATCAGATTCAACAACTCTCACTGCTGAGCAAGAAGCAGCGCTAAAGGCATTGAGAGATAGTGGGCTGTGAAAACGAGTTCATCTTGGTTTAGGTAAAAATGGAATTAATCCATCCGCTAGGCTAGGAACATTTCGAGTTTGAATCCAAACGGTTCCTTCTCCAGAAAAGTGCATCACCAAACCTTCTCCTCCAAATGCCAATGATTTGAGACCACCAACTCTACCAATATTATACTGTAATCCATTAGTAAATGCTACAACATGGCCAGTATCTATTGTGATAGTTTGTCCTTGCTGAATTTGCATTGGTTTAATTGCCCCATATGAATTGTAGTATACTCGCCCAGCCCCCGTTGGACAGGTTGCGTGTATGAAGAACAAACTTTCACCACTGAACAATCCTTTCATTCCTTGAAATTTAGTATCAGTTTCCACATTCATAGTGGAGGCTAAGAATGATCCTCCTTGAATAAATAAGGGTTGATTTGGTTGAATATCAAACCAAGCAATGTCTCCTGGCATTGCTGGTGCAAGGCTAATCCATCCACCTTGTGGGCCAGCAGTAAATGTGTTCAAAAAGAATGATTCACCACCAAACGCCATTTTCTTGAGGCCTTTTAGGAAACCACCACTTGATTTTGTCTCCATTTCCACCCCTGCTTGCGCCACCATTCCCCCAGGCTCAACTTTGATTGCTTCACCTGGGTCCAAACTAACGGTCAACATTGAATAACTGGGGTTAAACTCTAACTGTTCCTGCATAAATCTATCCTGATATATTTACTCTATTATGCTTTTTACTCAATCAGCATGTACGTCGTTGACGTCTAGCCAAGTTACTTCACAATCCAATTCTAACAATCCAGCGATGCTCGGAACAGTTCTCCCCTCATCTCCATGAACCAATTCTTTGACATAAGTTCCACTTTGAACTCTGACATCCATTTGAATTTCACTTTCATCTGTGATAATATTTTCAATACTTACCACTTTACGATGCCTAACTTTGTCAGCTCTTCTATGTGCTACGCGCTGTGGTGTTTGTTGTTCTAGAGTAACCCCTTCCATTGAATTGATAGTTTCCTCAACCTTTTCAGCATCGTATTCTCCATGTATAAGAAACCGGATAGTGTATGATTTTTCAGCGTCAGTTCCTTTGATTCTTGCCACTTCGGAACGTCTTGAATGGCGTAAATCACTAATTTCAATTCTGCCTTTCGATGTTGAATTTACTAGTTCCGCCATTTCTTCCAAATCAGCATATCTCCTTTTTGGGCCCTTCATTTCAACAACAAATGGTCTGCCTCGCCCAAGGCATCTAACGTCGATATCTTCTCTTCCCATTCCGTGAAATGCAGTGTCTCTGGCATCAAATGCGGCCCTCAGTGGTTCCCCAATCAAATCTTGAACGCTAGTGGCATATTGCTGGCCAGTTCCATCACATGATACACAACCCCCATCACGTCCTTTACAGGATCGACAGGGCCAACGAGTCTGAGGAATTCCTCTTTCCAATTTTCTATATCTACCGTAGAGATAGAGCGAGCGTAATTCAATAGTCGGCTCAAGAGTTAATGTATCAATTAGTAGCATCACCTCTGGTTTTTCTTTCACTAAGGTAACGTCATTTAATTTTGAAGACAATTTAGTTCCCAAAGCGTCGTTAAAGGCAGATTTTAGCGCTTGGCTTCCGTTTGCTCCAAACTGAGTACGTAGATCATCTTCAGTAACAACCTGATCTTTGGCAAAATGGGCTCCTAGTTGCAACTTACTAAATTCAAATTTAATTAATTGATTTGATACTAATTCTGCAATTGATTCAATATCAACGAAGAGGTCTTCACAAAATGGGCAATATTCGACACTTTCGTCTTTTTTTGCTCCTCTATTAATTGATTCGTCCCTCAACTCGGCACCGATTTTTTCAATTTCTTCCCAATTGAATGGCTTTCCTGATAGACGAGCAATACAATGGTTACAAGCACCCATCATGACGAGATTATCCAACCCATCATCTGACGGTGGTGGTGAATAAACAACTAATTCACCTAATTCTAAATCGTATTCACTTTCTTCTTCTTCTTCAACTTCTTCTAAAGGCACTAAATCAGCCCAAGGGTCGTAAGCAGAGCCATAACCTGCAGAAGCAAAATTGCTCCAATCATCATCTTCGGTATTCTCTTCTTCGGACATTGTATGACCCTATGCCGCCGAACGGGGAGACCGGTCGATTGCAAATCTCCGACTTGCTCCTCCTTCAAGAGACTATGCTATCTTTAGATGGGTGAATTAGATCAATTTAGCATCTTTAAGAACAGATCTATATGATATGATTCCTAACATTCCACAGGCAATAATCAAAGATGCAATTAAGGAGAAGAAAATCATTGCTGCCGAGAAGGTCCCAAATAGGGAGAAGAAGCCCATTGGTGATAGAGAGATTACTAGGAATCCAAGAATATCTGATGCTGCAGAGCCGATTAATGCTACACCAGATGCCCCACCAACGGCAATGATGCTTGCTAGAACCGTTTCACCTCTGTATCTCTCTTCCCTGAATCTTTCAATTACATGAATCACATAGTCAATTCCCACACCAAGTGATAATGTTGCAATAGCAACGGTTACCATGTTCAAACCATAACCTAGCAATGCAATCAGTCCATACAACCAAATTACTACTACTAGTATAGGTCCAGTAGTTAGTAGTGACAGGGCTAGAGAATCGTGACCCCAAACGACGCTAGCTATCAAAGCAAAGATGCCCACAATCATGGCAATCATTGATCCTGCAATCATTGAGGTCACAGACCACGCCGCGAGTCCAATGGCGAGTGGAACAAAACCAAATGACAAGGTTGCCCAAAGTGCCCCACTCTCGACATTTATTTTCATTCGTTCTTTATTCTCCAATACCGTGGGGCGGAATCCCCACCATAATGTCATTACACAGAAAATTACGCCTAGCAATAACGTTGATTGCATCTCATTTTGTAAAGATGAGGCTGCTACATAGCGAGCAACTGGCTCACCGGTAGCAATCGCCCATGTAACCGGAAATTCATCGTTGGAAAAAGCATCATCCAAGTTTCCCTTTGTTTTCATGTCATCATCCGAGAGGTTATCAAACGGGGATAAATCACGATATAGTTCTGCTAAAGCTTTCTCAACAATCGGAAATTGTTCGGGTTGTCTAAGTCCATAACGAAGTATCATTCGTTCATAACGGGGGATACTACCATCTTCCGCTAACCAAGGTTTGTTTGGGTCTAGTGGTCGGTCAGGTGAAATGTATAGAGCCATAATTGTCGGCGGTAGTTGTGGAGTAGAATTTGTTTCTGGGATCCCATGAACGGAAACAAAACCAACTAGGAATCGTAGGCAATCCTCATCATCAACCATCGGCAATCCGAAATTTGATCGATTACAGTTTACCCCACCTAGTGAATCAGTGGGGTCCCATCCTGCCTGTGCAAACTGAGTGATGTTGTTTGCCATTGCAAGAATTGCTAGATTAACGAGGATATCGTACCCACCCAAATCTACATTCCCATCTGCCGAAATAGAAAATCTATCGGGATCATCAGGGCCACGGATATTCATATTTGCTCGAGTTTCAAGTATTGCAGAATACACGCGTGGGTCAACAACATCTCCTTCAATTAAAATTTCACCAGGTTCTCCTTCTGAATAGAAACGTGTGTTAACTAGGGATACAACAGTGGCGAAATCGGACTCCTCATCGAAGAAATCTTCCACTTTGAAATCCCCTTCAAGACTAAACATCATAGGTGCGGCTAATGTAGAAATTAGTAGTGCTACAATCACTACAAGGGGTCCCGCAATTGCCGAAGTTTTTGCTACATTTGCCAACCAATCACTAGGAACCAAGTGAATTGTTGAACTATCTTCAGGTTCTAGTTTCTCCCTTTTTTCCATCCATTTATCCACATCTAGTCTTACTATAGGAACCCACAAGCCTGTTAGAACAAAGGCTGAAAAAACACCAAGGGCAGCTTCTATTCCAAATGAGCGAAGAGCAGGGATATCTGAAACGAGATTAGCCGAAAAAGCAGCCATTGTAGTCATTGATGTTAGTAAAATTGCACGACCTACGCGACTTACTGATATTGCGGCAGAACTATTACAATCCAATCCCTTTTTCCTTTCCTCTTTGTAACGGTGTAGGACATGTAAACTATCATCAATTCCTAGAGCAAGAATGAGTATTGGTAGTAGATTTGAGAATTGACTTCTCTCAATTAATGGATATCCAACGGCTTGACTTGCCTGTCCAATCCATCCAATGAGGCCAAACATCCATAATAGACTCAAACTCAAACCAGCTGATACAATACCAACATCACTCCAACGACGTAGGCTTGCCCAAAGAAGAATCAATACGACAAATCCCATTAAAATTATTAGAGAATAACTCTCTAGTAATTCTCTATTTACTTCAACATTAATTCCTTCGGCAATTACAAAGGTTAGCGTTAAGTCATCAGATTCTCTCATTGAATTTTCTAATGATACTAACGCCCACTCCCATGAACAAGCTCCTTCACCTGACTCAATAGAGTTTAAACAAAATTCAGAATCTCTTTCGGGCGGGGTTGTAACTACCTTGAAACCATTCCATTTGTAGCCTGATTCTTTCCTTGCATCTATCCATTCTGAAGTCCATCCGGCATCTTCAGCATCACCCATGTCAAATTGAATCAAAATCCATGTGGAACTTGCTGACCAACGTCCATTACCCCATGTAGCCCCATCCCAACTTCCATTTTTTGTTAAAGAACCGCCTATTGGCCCAATTACTCCATCCTCTGCGGCATGAAACCCTCGATCAATCGATAACCATCTAAGGAAAATACCATCACTACCTTCGATAATCCTTTGAACAGCAAGATCAATGTGCGCTTGAGTTATTTGCGGATCATCAAAAGTAATACAATCTAATTCCCCACAATCAGTCCAATTTGTTTTTGGGGGAAGTGCTGCACCAAATGGGCTGAAGGTTGGTTTGGTTAGTATTGATTCTCCTGCCATGAATGAACGAATTTGGTCCGGGACAGTAATTACTCCATGGTACTGAACAAGTGTCACATCAGAAACGATTGGCCTATAGAATTCAGAAATTGGATTTGCTCTTGCCACCTCTGCTTTACTGTCAATTTCTCTCAAAACTGATAGATTTAATATCCCTCCAACTGGCTCAAAAACACCTCCTGCATCTCCAGAATAAGAAATCATTTCGTCAGCATAGATTAACCCCGGCTCAACACCATGCAATGAAGGGTCACGAATTGTGACAGCGTACCCCACAACTTGTTCATTGGTGGGGAACTCGTTTTGAATTACTTCACGAGCGTCCAATTCAGGTGAATCCAGATTATATGATTCCATATCAATTGGTGTTAGTGCATAAATCATTCCTGGAATCATCAATAAAGAAATTACTAGGATTGAAATATGAAATAGTCTGCGATTTGGGATGAGTAAATCAGCAACTCTATCGAAGTCCCGCACTATTATCCCTAACCATTCCGCGAGTCCTCATACTCTTCAAACAACCTATTATCCGTTTTGAATTCCATTTTTCAATTTGATATGAAGGGGTTGAATAAAGAGAACAAAATGATCAATATTTGACTCAAAGCCTCAAAATAGATGTTTGATTGAATCCGACGCGCTTAATTAGGGGCGGCAGGTCGCCGAGTTCCCCTTAGGGGAACAATGGAGGCATCAGATGCGCCGAACACATGGTACTCGTCAAGGAACCCGCACGATTGCTAGCCGTAGCAAGAAGGAGCGCGGTCGCCTATTCATTAGGAGGGTTATGCACCCTTACGAAATCGGTGATAATGTATCAATTGTAATCGATGGTGGTCAGCAGAAAGGAATGCCACATCGCAGATTTCAAGGCAGAACCGGTACAATATCAGGTAAGCAGGGCCGTGCATATGTTGTGTCTGTTAAAGATGGAAATAAAGCAAAGACAGTAGTCAGCCGGCCTGAACATTTGCGTCCAGCTGAGTGAGGTGATAAGATGAGTGATGAACGTAGATACATAGATTATGCCACAGTTAGAGACGCACTAGAGGACGCTCAAAACCGTAGGGGCGAATTATCCTATGAGCAAAATATGGCACTAAACCACGCTACTTGGGCTGCTAGTGAAGCAAGAAACGGTATCGAGACAAGCACTGATGTGTTTAATCAACTTCTAACAGCATTAATGGAAGTTGATAAGTTGGAACCAGTTCCAGAGATTGCTGCAAAGATTGCAGAAATTATTCCAGTTCAAGCTCAAGATGTTAAGGCAATTCTCGCATCAAAGAGGGTTGTTATGGATGATAGTGAAGTCGAGCATGTAGTTACCATTGTTCGACAACATGTAGGATACGAGGGATGAAAGCGTTAAGCGCGCCCTTAATTGGTAATGCCTATTTCGACGGGTTGGTAGTATGCAGGGCGGAAGCGACCGAGACAGCCGCGGAGAGGATTTACCGTGGGCAAATGAAACTCACTGCCGAGTTCTTTCACAGGAAGGGAGCGGCGAAGGTGGCGGAGTGATCAATTGCATCACAGAAAATCACCTTCATCTCATAAAAGCAAGAACCAAACCTGGTTGTGGCAATCTTGCTTCAGGGCAGAAATTAGCCTTCCCAGAAGATGAATCAAGTGAAATTGCCATGGTACTTGGTCGTGGAAGGTATCGGGAATTACCAAATACGGCACAATTAGCAATAGTTGATGTGGTTAAGCAAATATTGTCTGACAATCCAAAGCCCAGCCTCACATTTTACAATAGAGCGGGGCCGGTATCTCTCAAATTCCATGCCTTTCAATTATTACCTGGTATTGGTCCTTCAAAAGCTCAAAAGATGATGCAGAGTAGAACTAGCATGGGTTGGTTTTCATTTGAAGAAGTTGATGAAGCCTGCGAAATTGATTCTTTACAATTGATTGCAGAGAGATTGGTTGAAGAACTGGAAGACCCAAAAATGGTACCCAGTTTGCTTCAAAATGTAGTTCGAGTTACGGAAGTCTGAGGATATGTCAGATTTGGTGCCGAATGGCAATGATGTAGTTAGTGAGTTAGTAGACCTTTTACTAGATAGGATTCATATTGACAAAGAACTTGGTCAACATTTTTTGATAAATGAAAAAATCCTACAAAGAGCAGTAGAAATTTCTGGCGCAGGCGCCGATTCTCATATTCTTGAGATTGGCCCCGGCCCTGGTACACTTACACATTTCCTTCTTGCACTTGGTTCAAAGGTTACTGCGATTGAGTTTGATGGAATGGTTGTAGAGCACCTACAAAGAGTACATTCTCAAGCAATTGAAAGTGGCCAACTTTGTTTGGTTAAAGGCGATGCTTTACACGTTGCTTGGCCCAAAGATTTGACACATGTTGTGAGTAACCCTCCATACCAAATTTCAAGCCCTTTATTATCAAAAATTGATAATTGGCAAAATGAAGCAAAACGGCGGGATGATAATGAATTACAATCAGTAGTTTTGTTATTACAAGAGGAATTTGCCAGTCGTTTAACTATGGAATTTGGTATAGCATCTAGGGGCCCTCTTGGTATTAATATGGCCCTTAACTGGCAATGCTCTCTTGATTTGAAAGTCCCACCTCATTCATTTACACCACACCCAGAGGTGCATAGCAGATTGGTATTACTCAAACCTAGAAATTTGATGGATGAACTCGATATAGAGGTGGAACCTCGTTTGGTAAAGAGAATGGTCGATCATGCATTTGCAGAAAGGCGTAGGAAAATGAGAAACCGGCTGAAGGGCACACCTCGAAAAATAGAACGGGTTCCAAATTGGAATAGGAAAATTTGGAGGCAAGTTGCAGACAAATTATTGAGTGGTAAAGAAGACATTAATTTAGGGTCTGGTTGGGAAGATTTCAGGCCAGAAGATTTGGAAGTAAATGAATGGCTGATATTAGCTCAAAAGTTTGAACACATCAATAATGAATTAGTTGAATGAACAATTTGTCAGTTTATCTGTTAAACGGGGGGTTCAAAGCAGACCCCCGGCTCCGGGAACATCGGGGGGATGACGCGTGGCGAAGAAGGACACCTATCTTGCACTCTTGAGAAGGGGGGTTGATGAGGTAACTGCTCAAACACTAGCAGATGCCGGCTTGACTATTGGGAAACTGAAAGATATTACAGAAGAACAGTTAGTTGGTAACTACGGTTTGAAAAAGAAAATCGCAAACTCAGTCATCGAAGTAATCAAATCTGGCCCTACTGGAGCAGGTTCTGAAAAGTTTCTTTCAAAGGTTCTTTCAACCCCTAAGAAGTTGGATAGGATCGACAAACAAAGATTACGCAGACAACAGAAAGATTACCTAGCAGAAATTATAGAGCAGAAAGAAAGAATTAGAGAGGCTAAAGTTGAGGCTTTTCGAAGTAAGAAGTTGGTAATGATTAGGCTTGGTAAAAGTATAGAGTTGATTTGTAAATTAGAGAACAACCTTGAGGAAGAAGGCAAGTCAGAAATGCGTTCAAAAATCAATGATCAACTTGAAACACGTGGCTTGGAAGCAGCCCGTGACCATGAATTATTGAACCTGACTGGAACGCCACAAGATATTGCTGATTTCCGTCGAAAGGTAGTTCCTGTGTTATGTTTGTACGCCTGCCCAGAGTGTGGCGAGGAGACCGATCCAGTTGGAGGGAACTTGAATCAAGATAATCCGGAAGGTTGGAGTTTTATCTGTTGGGATTGTGAAACAGAATTTTCAGCACATATGGTTGATCGAGTAGAAACGTTCCTTAACAACGGAAAGCACATTTCAATCGATGAGAAAAAGGGACCAAGGATTCCGATTGCCGTACGTCCTAAGGAATCCGCTTTACCATCGGTTGATGACATGCTCAGGGCCGATTTGGAACAAACCGGTGCTACTGCAGAGATGCTTGAAGCAGCAGTATCTGAAAGCAAGTTAACTGGTGGGTTGATGGATATCAATGACTGGATAGATCAAACATTGGCTGCTAAGGGATACATCCAAGCTCAAGAAGATCGTGAAGATTTCATTGTAGCTACTGGTGCAGGCGCTACTAAATTCAACAAGTGGATGAAGAAAGCGGGTCTCGTTTTCAATAAGCAAACTGGCCGTTGGACTCGCTGGTCAGATCGCTGAAGAATTTCTAGAATAGGTTGCACAGGGGTGCGTGATTTAGAAAATAAAGGTATGAGTGTTGAAATGGATTCATTACTTGTTGTTTTCATCATATTTGATATCATGATTTTATTTCTAATCTATAGGTTCATGGCTAAGAAACTAGGAAATAAAATTGACTTGGTAGAGAAGAGACAGCGTTCTAGATGGGAAAGGGATGAAGCAAAACTGATTTCAGCATTTGAAAATGAAGAGGAGTGAATAATTTCCTTATCACCGTTGTTTTCCAATATAGCCCTTAACATATAGCCATAACAGCATGGTAAAACCAATGACTGCCATTACACCAAGAATAATTGTCAAATCAATAGGGCCATTTCCAGCGCCAAATGATTCAACGTTCATTCCGAAAATACTTGCAACTGCAGTTATTGGTAGCATTATGGTTGCTATTATGGTCAATAATCTCATTACTTCAGCAGCTTCAGCTTGTGATTCTGCTAATCTCATAGAGGTTTGAGAAATGTAAGTGTCACGAGTAGATGCTGCACCTGAACTGTAATTCTCAACTCGCGTTCCAATAGAATGAGTCAAATCTGCAAGGTCACGATAGTAGAGTTTAGTTTCCTCGGTGATGAAGCCTTCATCAGAACGAAGCATCCTTTGGACTACTTCGTCAAGTGGTGTGGTTGATTTTGCAATCTCACGTAGGTCTCCTTTCATTTCATGCAGATTCTCCAGTAGATTTGGATATACATGATGGGGATCAAAAACCTGGTCTTCTATTTCATCTAGTCGTTCTGATTTACGTATTAGCACTTTAGTCCAATCATCAGCTACAGAATCTAGTAGTTGATAGAGTAGATATTCAGATTTCAATTCCCCACTTTTCTTGAAATCTTTTGATTTAATCCGTTTTCTAAATTCCGCAATACCTGGCATGTGTGCATGTCGAACTGTGATTAACCACCCATCTCTGAGAAATGCACGCAAGTATTCAGTGTCAAGTTCTCTGTCCGCATCTCTAGCTTTGAAGGTTGTAAATTTGTGAGTATCATACACGAAAACACGACTTGCAGGCTCCTCAAAACAATCGTCAACAGCTAAGTGATGAAAATTCATTTGACTATCAAGAAATTCTCTAGTGGATTCTTCTTCAGGTTGGAAAATATCTATCCAGCCACAGGAATTATTAGACATAAATGAAGGGAGATCGGCTAGAGATGTATCTTCCATATCAGCATTGATTTCACCGGTATGTACTCTCACTCGGGTCATAGCACTCCCTCAGTATTCGGGTTTAGCGTTCTTTCTTAACTACAACGGGTCAAGTAATTTCCACTTTTCTTTGACTATTTTGAATATATATTTCAGTTTCATTCATTGATTGAGGAATTCCATCGGTGAATATCTGGTACTTCAACAACTTCGATAAGGACGGAAGATATTTTTTTCTTTTGAAGTAACAAATTTCTAAGATCAATAAAGTCTAGTAGGCAGCAAGGACAGTGTGCCCTTGCGGGCTTTACTCGAAGTTGAACGGAACCATCTTCTCCCACTTGCATTGCTTTTAGGGCTCCACTTTCGTGTAATGTTGTCCCACTATGTGGCTCTTTCCAAGAGGAAAGAACATCAAGCAATTGCCGTTGAGCACCTCGTTGCACTCTACTCGCCATCATACCCCCTAGGGGGTGTTGGCTTTCCGTCTTGCGCTCTCATATGTCAAGACTGAGAATATCTTCAATAGTGATAGAACGAGCACCGTTCGCTTTGGCATTCTCTCCTGCTTGCTTTAGTATTCGATGTAGAAAACCCATTTTTGATAGATCATCCAACTTCTCAAGTGTAGGAATTATTTCTGCAGGGTTCCCTCCAGTAAGAGATTTTTTCAAGCGATGTTGTAATTCTCCGGCTTGATCATAATAGAGTTCTAATAATTCTTCCAAGGCTTCACTTTCTACTTTCATCCCTGCAAAATTTCTGGCCATTTGCCTCATAGTTGCAGGGGTAATTACTCCATTACTTCCTCCAACTAGAGATTCTAATGGGTCATCATGAATTAATGCAGGAGTTTGGAGAACTTCTACTTGTTTGGTTTGATTAACACCAAGATTTGAGAGTGCTTCCTCAAGATGTCGTGGTTTGATTGTCCCCATGCGATGATTAGTACATACAGTTTCACAAGCCCTTAGTAAATTTCTGAGATAAGATTCCAATTCCTCGCAAGCAGCAGTAACTGCAGCAGCACCAACAGAATCAACATGCTCAATTCTTTCTGTCATTAAGCCACGTGTTCGACTATATCCAAGCCTTGTACGAATAGGGTCATCCAAAGTTTTTCGTTCCGCATCTTGAGTCAAAGTTTCTTGCTCCATTCTAGGCACAACTTGATCAAGTTTAGCAACTAGTAGTTCAACAAGTTGGGTTTTTACTGCACCAGAAATTCGCAAATCTGTATAGGCCGAGGCGACGGTTGCAACATGAGATGGTGACCACGGTTTGGCGCACATAACACCGCCTGTGAGTTCTCCCCCAATGAACCCTACGACGGTATAGAGAGGTTAGTTGAAGTGAAACTTAATTTCACCATTCTTGATGTAGTGGAATTAAATCGCCAGCAGTCAAGCATTCCATTCCATCATCTGTTCTAACCCAACTATCCTCTAGTCCAATAGCACCTTCAGGGTAGATTACCTTTGGCTCAATTGCCATAGTTCCACCAATCGGCAACGGCCTTGGGAATCCTCGAGCAACCACTGGAGTTTCGTCAAGGTGGAGGCCAATTGAATGCCCGAGGAATCTTGCTTGTTCTGGAGGCATACCCATGATGTGGTTTTCTTCACCAAACTCTCTAACAACTTTCATTCCCTTTTCGTAAGCAATTTCGCAGGTATCTCCTCGTTCCAGTGAGCTGACTACCGTATTTTTTACTTCCAACATACTATCGAGCCGATCCATCCATTCACTGTCAAGAGGCCCGACGCTGAACATTCTAGTACAATCTGAAACATATCCTCGATGACAATGAACAATGTCTACTAACACAGGCTCTCCCGGCTTGATTCTATGGAATCCTGAACCATGGCTAGCAAATGGACTAGGGCCCGCTCCACCAATTGCTGAATCAAAATAGGAAGGAACCGATCCTGAACGGCCCGCTGCGATAACAACTCGGTCGCAATTCATTGGCCATTTTCTCATCATGATATGGCCCCCGAAACCAGCCACTCTGCTTACAGAATCTGCCGCCGCAGCTAATTCGATTTCTGAAATGCCTTCAGTGCCATCATGCATTATTTGCTCAAACATCCATCTGTTGATTTCACCACTTGCACGCATCTGTTCAATTTCCCATCTACTTTTGCTCTCTCTTAATTTCCAAATTAGTTGAGTACAATCTTGTGAATCTCCTAATAATCCTTCATAGAATTTTATTAGAGAATGTTGCATTCTACCATGTTGCATGGCTGGGGTGGACGTACAACCACGTTCTTTTAGTGCCGAATCCAATTCTTTTGAACGCGGATGATTTGCCAACTCAAATGGCGCCCCATCATCTCCAGCTTCCCACTTAGCTCTGTCAAGACTTTGTTTGACCCAATAAACTGAGTTGACCCCTGATTCTTCACCACCAACTAGTAGTGTTCCCGCCTGCCGACCTCCTGTAAGCCAGTAGAGATCCACAGGATCATGAATCAACATAGATTCTATGCCGGCCTCAGAAAGTGCGGTGGATGTCAATTCAATACGTTGAGATAACTCTTCAGTTGGAACCCTCCAATCATCACCATCGGGCCCCTCAATTGCTGAGATATCCCACTCCATACAACCTTTCGGGATTGCTCAAAGGTCAAAGTGATTGGCTCTGAGAATGAATTATTAAGACAATTTTTAGCGTTTTGATAGTTATCCACATCAGTGGCAATAATCATAACATTATTCTCTCGGCTAAGATGTATGAATATAGAAGCCGATGATGAAGAAGAAAGGGAAAGGTTGCACAAATGCCTCCGCCTCAAGAAGGTGGTGCGTGCAGGATGGACTAGATTTCCAATCGAAAATCCTGAATCGGTTGCCGCTCATAGTTGGGGTATGGCACTTACCGCACTATTGACATGCCCTCCCGAACTTGACAGGGAGAAGGTCATCACTCTAGCTTTGATACATGATTTAGCAGAAGTAATTGTTGGAGACATTACCCCTTTTGATGGTGTCTCCAAGGAAGATAAGAGAGTACAGGAGGAACAAGCCCTTGCAAAAATATTGGGTAATCATCCAAGATCAGATGAACTTCAAAGCATGTGGCAAGAGTTTGAAGATCGCACTACTCCAGAAGGAGAATTCGTATCTGACCTTGACAAATTAGATATGGGCCTCCAAGCAGAAATTTATGAGCAAGATTTCAATCTCAATCTAGATGAATTCACAATTTCATCACATCGATTAGTAAAAAACCCAAATCTAGCATCATTGTTGAAAACATTCTAATGAATTAGTTCAACGAAATTTCTGAGCTGATAATTCCAAAGATTCGATTGCAGGCATTCTCTTACCAGCAAGGAAGGTTAAGCAAGAGCCGCCACCAGTGCTATTATGTCCGACTTTGTCATTCGCCCCTCTTTGATTAACCAGGGTTCCTGTATGGCCACCACCAATTATCACAAAAGCATCACTTTCAACACAACTGTTGAGAATTTCAATAGTCCCAAAGGCGAAAATAGATTTTTCAAAATATGATGCTGGACCATTCCAAAGAACGCATTTTGCATCCATAATTGATGGCCTAATTTTCATTAATGTTCCAATTCCGATATCGTAAATAGGATATTCTGTTGGCAAATCCTCAACCAACAATGGAACTCTTTTGTCTTCAACTTCAATGGCTAAATCGATGGGTAATTTCAGTTTATCGAGATGATTTTCTACAATCCAATTTGCCATATTCCAAGTGCGTTCGAATGCCGACCCAAGCCCGTCTTGAATGAAACCCTCGTTTTCATTGCCCAATTTTTTTCCAGATGCCCATAGCATTAGATTACCTACAACTCCAACAGGTAGAATGTTGTCAACAACACCTCTCTCAAGAAGGTTGCAGGCAATATCGAGTGAATCATCACATTTGATACCACCTAAAATCACTGTATATGGCCTAGGGGGGTTTTCAACAGCAGAACCCAAAGTGTCCAATTCGTGTTGGATTAATTTTCCTGCATATGAGGGCAAAACAGTACCAAATCCAGAGATTGTTGGTGAATTTCTATGAGCACAAGCAAAAGCATCGCAAACATAGGCATCAGACACACTAGCTAATTTTTGAACAATTTCTGAAGCTCCTAATTCATCTAAACTTGCCTTTTTCATATCAGTCTCTTCGTGCCAGCCCCTTACATTGTCTAAAAATAGCATATCACCATTATTCATTCCACGAATAGCAGTTAATGCAATTTCACCACAAACATCCGGAATAAATTCAACATTTCTTCCCAATAGCACACTCATTAACTCAGCGTGCCTTTCCATGGAAGTAAAGTCAGATTTACCTGGTCTGCTTTGATGAGCAAGAAGAACAACTTTCGAACTGCCAAGCGTTCGCAAAGTAGGCATTATTGCCCTAAGCCTAGCATCATCAAGGAATTCATTGGTTTCTGGATTTAATGGTGAATTAACGTCTACACGGACAAGAACGGTCTTGCCTGAAAGGTCTGCATCGTCCAGGGTCAGGAACGACCTCATTGTACCCCCGACTTGACACTTGCCTTTTATCCAAACGGTTGCAAATAGTAGTAATAATTGGAGATGATGGCATCGCGCGCAGCGTTTAGCGAACTCTATATCTACTATCAGTGGTCCTCGCGCGGAGTGGGGTTGGGATGCCACATAATCGAGAGGGTGGAGCGGACGCACGTTCAAATTCGAGAGACGCGCGCGCAGTACCCCGAACAGCTAAAAAAAGAAGAGGAACCAAGACATCATCATTTGGGGTTTCAAAGCGAGAAAGTCACGATTCCTCTGAATTTTATGGTTCAACCCTTTACAACGGCTTGCCAAAAGAATCGGACACTGGTAAGGTGAACGCATTTCCAAAAGATAAGGAGAATCGTGTTTTTTGCGGTGATTCCAGAAATATGCACCAAATTCCAGATAATTCAGTCCATTTGATGATAACTTCACCACCATACAATGTAACTAAAACATATGATGATGATCTTGCTTTATCAGAATATTTAGAATTATTGAGATCAGTATTTGATGAATGCTATCGAGTATTGGTTCCAGGGGGGAGAGCTTGCATAAATGTCGCAAATCTTGGGAGAAAACCGTACATACCACTATCATCATTTATCAATCAAATAATGATTGAAATTGGCTTTTTGCCACGGGGAGAGATAATTTGGAATAAATCAGCTAGTGCGGGAGTTTCTTGCGCATGGGGTTCTTGGAAATCTGCATCAAACCCCACTCTGAGAGATGTTCACGAATACATTCTTGTATTTTCTAAAGGGAAATTCAAATTACACCGTTCAAGGGCAGAAAAAGAAGAAGGTAGGCAGGACACCGTTGGAAAAGAAGATTTCATAGAGTGGACTAAATCAATCTGGACATTTCCAACAGTTAGTGCAAAGCGTGTAGGTCATCCAGCGCCATTCCCTGTAGAACTCCCTCGTCGTTGTATTGAGATGTATTCTTTTGCTGGGGATGTTATTTTAGATCCATTTGCAGGTTCTGGTTCAACAGGGATTGCTGCGAAACAAAATAATCGTAAATATCTACTATTTGATATAAGTAAAGAATATTGTGATTTAGCAGAAATGAGAATTTCAGAAACCTAATTCTAGTTCTTTGCTTCTAATAGTTACAATTCATTTTTAATGTAATGTTTTACAGGATAATTTGAGTGTTATGAGAAGTAACCCGCTATTTCGAAAAATGTTTGGCGATTCATTTCCCTCAAGTTCTAATTTAGCAATTGATTTATGCAATAGAGGTGGGCTTACAAATGATTCTAAATTAATACATCTGGGTTGTGGCACAGGGGGTGTTTCTTCACTATTATATTCCAGATTCAATTGTCAAATTATGGGCGTTGACCCCTCGGCCCAACTTATTGACATTGCAAATTCCGAAAGCGCCCGGGGAAGTTTATCATTTGACAATTCCCCGTTGCACAAAACCCCTTTTTCTAACTCCGGGGCCACCCATATATTATCCGAAGCCAACCTATCAATTTATCAGCAACCAACTCTATTATTTGATGAAATTAAGCGTTGCCTAGGTTCCAATGGAATGCTATTAAATTCTGAATTGGTTATTACCGACTCAAGTCTGTTGGATGAGAGAGTCAACAAATTTCTAAGCACATCTATAGGATCTGGTTTATCTCGAACATTAGACAATTGGAAAATGCTTCTAAGAGAAAATGGTTTTGAAATCATCGAAACACAGATGGAGCCATCAATTATGCGTTCAAATGGCAAGAAATTTCGTCGAGCATTGATGGGATTAAATTTACTCAGGAGAACTAAACAATTTTCTTTTTCTGATTTTGGATTGAGTTCCTTAGAAGATGATTTCGACTCAATAACTAAATCTACATTATCTGCTATTAATGATGGAATTATTACCTATGCTTCGTTCATTTCTCAACCGATTTAAACAATTTTTGACTACGTCAAAAGGCATTCAACCAAGGGTGACAATAAAATGGGAGCCCTTTTGTGAGAAATCGATGGGTAGCCGTTCAGTACTCTTCATTGCCGCCGTGATTTTCACATCACTTTTGTTGGGGATGAGCCATGGCAATGCGGAAAACGCTCTCGTCACAAGCCCGAATTACAGTAGTAAAATATCTCCTGCTGATGCATGGGTGACTTCTGCAGGAGGTTCTGGTTCAGATATGGCTTGGGACATGGTTCTAGATGGACAGGGCAATTCATTTGTCACAGGTTCTTTTTCGGGCTCAGCCACATTTGGCTCGACCACATTATCTTCGATAGGCGGTATCGATGGTTTCGTCGCAAAGATGGATAATTTAGGAAATTGGGTATGGGCATCTCAAATTTCAGGAGGATACGATGACTGGGGTTCAGGGATTGATGTTGATACAAATGGTAATGTTTACGTCACTGGCCCTTTCATAAATAATCAAGATTCCACATCACCTTCGGTTCAATTGGGTTCTTATTCACTAAATGCCCATTCTCAATCATCCTACGATATGTTCGTTGGGAAATTAGATAGTAGCGGTACTTGGTTGTGGGCTCAAACCTCAAACAAGTTAACGGAACTTGATCAAGTCACTTGGCAATATGTTGAACAATTTGGACAGGTGTTACCAACTGACATCAAGGTATTCAATAATTCAATAACCGTTTCAGGCTCCTACAATGGTAAGATTTACGCTTATTCTGATTCACAAGGTGATTGGTACTATGAGAGCACGAAGGATAATTCTGGAATTACTACTACTGATGCATATGTTGGCTTCCTAGGTTTGGATGGAACTTGGGCCTCACAACATGGTTGGGGTGGTATTTCACAAAATGATGCTGCTACAGCAGTTGCCCCAAGCCCATCAGGTAATTACTGGTATATTGCAGGTTCTTTCGCAAATACAGTTGAATTTATTGGTGGCTCAACCCATTCTTCTAGTGGTGGCTCACAAGATATTTGGATTATGCAAATTACAGATGGCGGTGAAGTCGAGTGGGTAATTTCTGCAGGAGGTTCTGGGGCAGATACACTCAGAGATATGGTAGTAGATAGTTCAGACTCGCTCTACGCTGTAGGCGAGTTTGAAGGCTCTTTGGCTGCATTTGGCACTCATAGGCTCACCTCGAATTCAGGCGGTTCAGATGTTTGGGCAGGTAAAGTTGGCGTTTCCAATAATTGGCTTTGGGCCAAGCAAGGCGGTGGGGCAAGTGATGATATGGGGTTCTCAATAGCACTTTCACCAGATGAATCTGCAGTTTATTCGGTGGGTCAAATTTCAGGGCAAGTAACCTTTGAAAATAGTGGTGCAAGTCAGCTTGCAACATCTAATGGACCATCAGATGCTTTCGTTGCCATTTCATCGTCTTCCACGGGTGAGTGGGAAGATGTGTTTGTTGCAGGGGGCCCTTCAGCAGGTGACCGTGCCTGGGCTATAGGAATAGACTCTCAGAACATTACTCACACAGCAGGTAGATTCAAGGGCACTAGTAACGGGTTGGCAGAGTTCGGATCTGATGACATTTCGAGTGCCGGTGATTTCGACATCTTTGTTTGGAAAGGTCTCATAGAAGACGACGATGATGATAGAGTTGCTAATGAGGATGATGATTGCCCTCAGGTTTGGGGTAATGCTACCGTTTCACCACACATTGGATGCCCCGATGCTGATGGTGACGGCTACGCGGATGTAGACGACACACATCCATCAGAACCAACTCAGTGGCGAGATCAAGATGGTGATGGCTTTGGCGACAATCCACTAGGTAATTTAGCAGATGATTGCCCTACAATTAATGGGACATCTACTATTGATTTGACTGGATGCATAGACACTGATGGAGATGGCTGGTCTGACCAGAGGGATGCATTTCCAATAGAACCCACCCAGTGGAATGACAGTGACGGTGATAATTACGGAGATAATTGGAATGACGATGAATTAACTCCAAATTTCGGGACTCTAGGATTGGGGGAGTATATTTTTGGCGCAATTGATATGGATTATTGTCCAACACTTCCTGGTGTAGATACATTTGACAACCCAGGATGTCCAGATTCTGACGGGGATGGCTGGTCTGATGTAACGGACGATTTCATCAATAATCCAACTCAATGGAAGGATAGTGATGGTGATGGTTGGGGAGACAACTCATCAACAGGAGCAACTCAAGGAGACGATCTTCCATTTGATGAAA
>PBPH01000046.1 GCA_002725475.1 Methanobacteriota archaeon
CTTTAATTGTCAAATCGGGTTTGTCGAAAGCATTGCCTGTTGCATCAAGACCAACTACATGATCACACTTAACTAAATCTGGTTCTGGCTCAGGTTCTGGCTCAGGTTCAGAAGTCCACCTTATTATTGTTTGTTTTTGAGGCGTTATTAGATTGCCATCAACAATATCAATCTGGAAAGTCATTTGGCCATCTACTGTGAAATTAGGATATGAAGGATCTGCATTTTGTGCCCTCAGCTCTGCTATTGCATCAAACACTGGGCCATCATTTACTAGTACAAAGCCTGCATCTATATTATGTAAATCTGTTGGGAAATACACAATCCACCAATTATTGGAGAACACAAATGCGTCAAAACTATTATCGTCATCAATCTTAAAACCATTTTGAGTGTAAACACCCATACCTAAAGATTCTGAAACTTGGTCATTTATATGAGTGACATTATAAATTTTGGTACCATACAATGGAAGTAGAGGTTCTGGCTCATCAACACCGTTATAAGCCTCACAGAAAGCGACTTCCCAATCTCCCCAAACATCTTCACTGTCATCTGGATAGGCACCACTGGCACAAAGCTCATCAACCTCGACACAGAATTCATGCCCTTCATTTCCTTCTGTCTCACAGAAATCTACCAGCAATTCAGCACATGCTGTTGCATTGGTGTCTGCGTGTTCATCATCACATACAACCTCTGCATCATCACACCAAGTCTGATTTTCTATTGGACAGTCATCCTCTTCAGACACTTCACTGAAATATATGGTAAATGGCCCTTCACCATCAAAAGATACAAACGTATCGTTATCTGAATAATCTACGTCTGGACAACTAGTACAAGATACTTCATCTATTTTATAGGTGTCCAATACTCTAAAATTTATTGTATAAGGATCATTATCAAGTTCATCATCACCGTAAGGGCAATCTTCATTTCCATCATTAACTTTAGTCATTGATATTTCAACGTGTCCTACAGACTCATCTCCACTGCAATCGAACCAATTAATCTCCTCTTCATCCTCGTCGTACTGCGGTTCATCAGCTCCATCGCCACAATCCTCAGTTCCATCATTTACCTTGTTAAATGGAATAGTCATTTCTTCGCCTTCCATACCTGGCTCCGTTCTACAGTTGAAAAACTCCCCATCCTCTGGAGGCGTGGAAAACGCATGTTGGTCTAATGTTTCATCAACGTCCTCAAAGAATAAGAGAAAATCAACTATGAACTGTAACTCTTTGCCTTGATTTTCTCCAAGCATTCCTACTATGTTCTCATCACTAGGTAGAAGATCCTCAGACCAATTATGTGGCTGTGGAGCTCCCGGAATACCATCTAACTGAGGCATGCCATCATTATCATGATAATCATCATGATCGAAATTGGTATAGGCTTCACAAATTGAAGCGTTTTCTGCATTTATTGGAGGCGTACACGCAGTGACTACTTCAGCACATCCAGGATCCTCATTTTCTAAGCAATAGTGCGCAACTTTCCGGCCGCACCTTTCATGGTCACCGCCATCCTCTTCAGCATTACACATATGTTCTAATTCTCGACAGAAGTCTTGATTAGTGAAAGGGCATTCATCGTCATCATCATCATCTGATGTCATAGCTACAATGCCATCAATGAAATGATACAATTCATCATGTGAAAGCAAATCATCATCATTAGTGTCAGCATCATTGAACAACTCTTCAACATCGTCCCAGTTGAGATCCTCACTCTCATCCTCTTGTTGCCAAGCGTCTTGGAACTCTTGATAGCTAACCTGATCGTCACCATTTGCGTCTGCAAATTCTATAACTTCTTCAGGAGATGGTACATCATCATCATCATCATCATCTCCAAAGAATCCCATTTCGGACATATTGTATAACAAAACCACTACATTGTTAGCAAAGTCGATATCTGTTATATCTTCATTTTCATAGTTTGTCATGTTTTCAAGAAGTGGAGAAAAGAAAAACTCAAACCAAGAATCTTCGCCATCGTCATCATCGTCATGATGATAGTTCTGGAAGTAAGGATTATTTTCATGGGTAAAATAAGCCCTATCATCAGTTTCATCGGGGTCTTCACAAAGATTGTTATCATCGCCACAAAGCGTTCCTCCCCAAGTCACTAATGGAGTCCCTTCACTGTCATAAATTCCTGCTTCATAGCTACTGCCATTTTGATGTGTATGTTCTCCTGTTGTAACGAAGACATAATCTCCAGGTTCAAAATTAGACATATCAAAATGACTATCCATATCATCAGGATTACCATTTTCATGACCTGAACTTACATACATTAGATTTTCAGACCAATTTGATGCATTAAAACTCCCTTCATACAACCAAACATATACATTTTGCATATGATCTTCTTCTTTGTCAGCGTGGAAATATGCTACATCACTACCTTCAGTTAAAGTGTAAGGCTTAGCTTCGTAGTATGGAAAATAGTTATACTCCTCAGATGCTATTATATGAGACAAATGTACATCCTCATATTCAAAAAATGAATCTTCAGCAGTAATATCTCCAGTTACATCATCACTAGAACCATTGTCATCATTTGTTATGGAAAGATCATACTCTCCATAGTGACAATTGTATCCTTCGAATTCATGACTATCTGAATCTTCATTGTATTCCCAGATGTGATGACAAGAATTAGTAACAAATAACGAATAAGACCCAACGTCGACTTGGGAAGATAAAGTGTGACTGCAAGATACGTAAGTAAAATCATTATAGTCAACATATTCACAAACTCTATAACTTCCATCAATCCAATAAGCATCAGATGGCATTGGATCATCTTCCCAAAGTCCTTCATACAAGTATACAACAGAAGGTTCAAAATGCTCACCAGTCTCTTCATTATATGTATGACCAATGTCAATAGTATAGTTGGCTACTTCATCTTCAGTGATATTGAATTCATGAACATCGTAATATGCAATATCTGGTGGATCCTCATTGCCCCCAAATAGTCCGTCTAATATTTCAGACACAAAGTCAATCAATTCTGACGAAGAATTATCTCCACGGTCGTAAGCTATAGCTTCAAAAATTAAATCAAGCATAATGTCGTCATCGTCATAATATCCCCAATCATCATCGCCATCATCGCATGAACCATCGATGTCTATGCAAACGCATGGCTCATCGTTTGGACACATTGGAACAACGTCAGGACCTTCGGGACATAAAATTCCACCCATAGATTCGGCGTAATCTTCACCATCATTGGAACAATAATAAATTAAATCACCATCTCCAAACACTTCATCACAAAATTCACCACCGTCGCCAATAATACAAATGTCATAAAATACTTCGAAACAAACCATGGACATATCGTCTTCACAATCTTGAATAATCTCACATTGTTCTTCAGTCAAATCAGATGGACAACCATGGTCATCACCATGCTCATTAAACTCATTTTCCATGAAGGCGTCAAAACACGAAGCAGTGATTCCTTCAGTCTCTACGTCTGCCACAATTCCAGTACTTTGGCACCAACTTGCTATCTCATCACGAAATTCATCAGATTCGGTTGCTTCTACAAATGCTCTTAAATGTAAATCCCATTCTGATAGGCTTACCATCTCAACCGTTATTTCTTGCCTATGGATATCGAAACCATCATCTCCATCAACACCACATTCAGACATAGGCATGTCAAGTGTAAAAGGCCAATCTTCTTCTTCAATTATCTCCTCATCGTCATCATCATCCAAATCCTCTTTAAGAAAGGCATAAAACATGTAACAACCTGGAACAAGATCTTCATCTTCATCGTTCAATATGTCTGAACCAATGGTAAACTCAAAGCTTGTAGGAGGTGAGGAAAATGACTTATCTCCCTGAATATCCACGTTCGTATTCTCAGGTGTGGAAGGATCGTATGAACGAATTTCCCAGTGAATCATATAATCCGCTCCATCTATAAGTTCAGTGGCTTCAACAGTAATGCTAGCACCACCCTCATTTTCGTCAAGACTCATTTCATAGTCTTCAATATCTCCACCACTATCAGTTGGAAAAGCATTCAAATATGGCCCATCTTCATGTTCATCTGCCCCTACATTGTATGTTGGAACAACAACGAACGCACTCATGACCATCATGAAAAATACAGCTAGCACAGAAATCCTGCTAAAGCTCATAGCATGTGACTAATATTTGTGTATATATAACTGACACTTTGCTACGGATTAATACACCTGAGCACAAATTATTGAAGAAGGAAAGTTTGAATTCATTTCAGAAAAAAAGCTAGGGAGGCAAGGGGCAAACTGCTGTAAATGCATTTATAAGAGCAAAAATCACAAAACTAGAATTCGGATTTTGCGATTTTTGCCTTCATTTATCAGATATGCCTGTACTGTATTCTAATCTACTTTACGACGTAGACCTGCAGCACCAACCAACATTAAGGCGCCAACAACGAAACCTATGCTTGGTATGCCTGCTTCATCCAATGCTTCTTGAACAGGATCATCTGGTGTTCCTTCACCAACAACAACTCTTCCTACCATACCCATAGCTGCATGTGGCTCACATACATAGTAATGTGTCGAGTTGTCTTCTGTGAAAGTGTACCTGAAATCAACTGTCGTAGATGGAACGCCACTGCTGAAGCCTCCAGTAACAGTCACTTCAGAAATATTCATTCCTTCCTGATAATCGGACTTAAGCTCAAGAACATTGTGCTCTAATGCAGCATCTGTCCACTGCCAACAAACCGTCTCTCCAACTTTAATTGTCAAATCGGGTTTGTCGAAAGCATTGCCTGTTGCATCAAGACCAACTACATGATCACACTTAACTAAATCTGGTCCTGATAAATCCTTGAATATTATACTAAAATCATCATCGTTTCCAATTGTAAATGTTACTGTTGTTTTATCAGCAGATATTGATGAATTAGTACAGTTGTTACATGAAACAATCTCGTACCCAGGTAATACACGCAAAGTGGCGTTTATTATTTCGGAATCGCCATCATCATAGGGATCCACACCTTCATCGGCTCCATTAGGACAATCCTCGGTTCCA
>PBPH01000047.1 GCA_002725475.1 Methanobacteriota archaeon
AAAGACCGAGACCACAACAGAGGAAGATGAGGAGGTCGTCATTATCGACGTTGAAGAGGAACCCGAGCTGACAGTGGAAGACCTCCCAGGCGTGGGTCCTGCGACCGCAGAGAAATTGCGCGAAGCCGGATTCAATGAACTCCTGGCGATTGCTGTAATGACTCCACGATCACTTGCAGATGCAGCAGAACTTGGTGAAGCAGTATCTGCCAAAATTATCAATGCTGCTAAGAAGATGGCAAACATTGGTGGATTCGTAAGTGGGGGTTCACTTCTAGAAAGGCGTAGCCAAGTACTCAAATTAACAACTGGTAGCGTGGCTCTCGATGAATTGTTTGGTGGCGGTTTTGAAACACAGGCAATATGCGAAGTTTATGGCGAATTTGGATCAGGAAAGACACAAATTGGTCACCAATTAGCAGTGAATACATTACTCCCCGTAGAGGAAGGAGGTCTTGGTGGCGAGGTCTTTTACATAGATACTGAAGATACATTCCGTCCTGAGAGGATTTCACAAATGGCCCGCGGAATAGGCATGGAGCCAGATGCAGCACTTGAAAGGATTCACGTAGCACGTGCATACAATTCTGCACACCAAATGCTTCTCGTAGATGAAATAAAAAGGATGTCGAAAAACATCGAGGTTAAGATGATAATCGTTGATTCATTAACCAGTCATTTCAGAGCCGAATATCTAGGGCGTGGGAAATTAGCAGAGAGACAACAGAAGTTGAACAAACACCTCAAGGAACTGAAGCAACTTGCTGACGTCAATAACGCACTAGTTCTAGTTACAAACCAAGTACATTCCAAGCCTGACGCAATGTGGGGAGATCCAACAAAGCCAATAGGTGGCCATATCGTTGGGCACGCAAGCACTTTCCGCCTATACTTGCGCAAATCAAAGGCAGGTCGAAGAATTGGTCGTTTGGTAGATTCACCAAATCTTCCTGAGGGTGAAGCAATATTCAATGTGACAGCTGAAGGTATCCGAGACTAATTGTAACTCAATTATATACTCTGATATCCACCCAACATACATGTCCCATTGCCACGTTTGTGATCAGACCGAAGAAGACGCAGGTGTAAATGCTAGGTTTTTGTATTGCTTGTGCAATATGCCTTGCTGCCCTGCGCATGGTTTCCGATGTAAGCATGATTTTGAATGGGTTTGTCTAGATTGTCAAGATGATTGCACAGGTACAAACCCACGTTGTCAAGATTAGTGCGCATGACCAAGGTCTAGCGAATTTGCAATTATTAGTAGCAAAACTAGAATTCCAACACCAATTAGTACGTTGAACATAGCTTTCCTTCCGGTTTCCGGATTGTGTATATCAGGGAGAGTATCGACGGTTGCCACATACAGAAACGTTCCCGCAGAAAATAGCATTGCAAGCCCAATCATTTGTGTTTCAAGTTCAGCAAGCGCAACTCCTGCTATGATAATCATCACTGGCGTGGCTAACGAAAATATGACAATGTCCCGAATGGAATCATTTCTCTCTTCTCTCTCATGCGTAGAAAAGACGCCCAAACTGAACGCTGCAGGGCCCTTGTGAATCAAAACTGCAAGCAACACTGTCACGGTCAAAGCAAAATCACCTGTCGCCGCAGCAGCGCCAATGGCAACACCATCTGTGGCCGCATGCAACGTTAGTCCAAACACTAGCAACCCACCAGCAGCAGCGTGATGCACGTGGCCGTGCCCGTGACTCTGTTCATGTTCATGGTGCTCTTCATGGACCGCGTGACCAATTCCTGAACCCTCTAGAATAAACATCAGTAGGAATCCGGCAATAATTGCTCCACCCATCAGAATTCCACTTACATGGTCATCATGATCGCCATGGGCTTCTTCATGTCCGTGGGCTGTAATCAATTCTTCAATTTCCATAATTCCCGTAGTAGCATTGATATCTCCATCTTCAACCTCTTCAATTACGTCTCCTATAGAATCTGACAAACTGGATTCGGAATCGTGTCCATGCTCCTCATGCCCATGCTCATCTTCCTCATCCTCTTCCATCCACATATGGCCGGCTGCCTCGCAGTCTTCTTGGTTGTCGTGTTCAGTATTCTGGTGTGTGCCCGTGTCATGGCAGGTCCCATCCTCACTTTCTTCATGTTCTTCCATCCACATATGCCCAGCAGCCTCGCAGCCTTCCTGGTTGTCGTGTTCGGTATTCTGGTGTGTGCTCATGTCATGACAAACACCGTGCTCACTTTCTTCATGTTCATCATGATCATGCCCTTCATGTCCCCCAAGTAGTTCTTCGATCTCTTCAATAGCATCGGTTGCATTGATATCGCCGTGTTGCCACTCTAGGATTACTAGAGCGGTGGATCCGGCTAGAGCATCGTCATCGCCATGCTCATCGGTCATCGCTAATTCGTATCCTTCGGGAATTACAACCAACATAGCTGAGGCTATAATAATCCCAGCAGCGATTCCAGTCAGTTGCTTCAACCTATCTTTGTCATCTTTAATCCCCGAAAATATCGGTGCTAAACCGCAAACCAGGCCGATGATTAATGTCGCTACTGCAAATCCAATTAGTGCTGTGTCCATGATTTACCCGAATATTAATAATTATTTAACAAATGCTATTAATTTATATTAATTATTTGACAATTATTATTAATTCATGTTGTTTGCATTTATCATGAGCAGAATAATATCATTTAGTTCAGACAAAGAATTTGCCAAGCAACTAGAATCTCTAGTTAAGAAAAGTGGATATATGAATCGTAGTATGTTTCTTAGGGATGCCAGTATTCATTTTTGTGACGCCATGACAAGAGGGGACATTTTTTCCATGGCTGATGAAATTGAAATCGAGGGGACTATGGTTATTTATTACCAACATAATGTTGAAAATAAACTACTTGAATTGAGGCATTCTCATTCAATAGAGATTTCATCATATAGCCATAATTGCTTGATTTCTAGCCATACGTGTGTTGATACAATGCAAATTAAAGGAACGGCCAAATTGATTCGTGATGCGATACAGAAATTACAAAACACGAATGATATTGATAAAATCGAGTTTATTGCAGCTCCAGAAAGAGAAGAAGGCTGTTGCTAATTTTTGTGTTAATCAATTAAAAGTAAAATTATGGATCTAATCTATATCAACAGTTGCTGTATTTGTCAAAAGTAATCTTTCTATGTCGAGACTTTCATTTTGTTCGTATTCAATTTCAAGTCTATCCAATGTATTTGTTGTTGGGATAGGTCGCTGTGGGAGTAGTTCCGCCTCTAACCAACTCATCAATTCAAACGCATTATCATCATGTTTACCATCATAATAAGGCAGTTTAATATCTTCAGAATCACTTTCCCATTCGGGAATGCGAACTAACCATGCTTTATCTTCGCCAGTTTGGATTCCTGCTCTTTTGAAGGCCACACTCATTTGGTGTGTTCCTGCAATTAGCCTAAGGAATTCACCATCTAGTGAGTTACTTACCATTTTTTCTGTAAACACTCTTTCTCTTAGTGCTAGCCATGTTGCCCACAGCTGGCGTTCGGATGCTGCTGTAGGATATCCTAGTAGCAACCAACGGTTATCATTCCTATTCTCTAATAGCATTGCTGCGGTTAGCCTTGGGTCAGAAATCGGCTCAGAGAATTGAATACACCATGCCGGAAACCAAGGAGGTGTGGCACCATCCATGATTTCTCGCCCTCGCTTCTATAACATATCATCTGCGGCGTTGGGGTCTCCTTACCTTTCTGGCTTTATCCAAAATCCCATCTACTAACTGCCTGCTCCAACCCCACTCTTCAGATAATCTACGTTGATCATTTTCGGTCATTTCTAATACATCATCAACAGTTCTAATTCCATATTTTGCCATTTGTCGAGCACGTACTCTTCCAACACCTCTGATTAATACTAGTTCTAACAAATCAGGTCTGCAACCATTGACGATTCGCAATCGTAATTCATCCAACATTTCGATTAGTTGTTTCCGAGGAAGTTCTAGTAATGCTTCATCACCTTCATCATATCTTGTAATCTCTTTACTTGCATATAGCAACCAATCTGCCAAATCAATTCTAAGTCTCAAGTCACCTGGGGCAACACCCAATTTTTTTTCTATAGCCCTATGACTTTCCTCTTCAATCCATTCTTCCATAGTTAATGCTGATTTGGTGTGAACTAGAGGATCCAAATCTAGGTGTGAGTCTCTAAGTAAATCACGTGTCACCAATTCATGGCTTTCATTGGCTAGCCTCTTCGTAATCAGAAGTTGTTCTTCGGATTTTCTATCCCATAATACCATAAAATCTGGAACAGTTGAAATTAGATGGAGTATGCTGTATGGGGATAGTGTGGTTTCATCATCAAGACCAGCTACGATTTCAACGGCCTTTCTCAAACCCATTTGTAAGATATGACCAGACAATGGGTCGAGGTACAGCCTACTGACCCGCTCCCCAAAAGGAGTTGCTCGGTATGTCATTGCATCTTGTTCTGGGAGGTTGGGCTCCAATCTATTTCCCCTGTAGATATCTCTAGCAGACTGGAAACCAATTATCGCAGGCCCCTTTCTCTTTGTTTTCTCCTGTGCAGGTGCGGTTTTGGTCAAACGAACACCTGTGTTTGAGGTAGCCGCTATTGCCCACGGAGGGAGGTTATCATCCCAGTTCTCATTGTCACCACTCTCAACATTATTTTCAATTATTTCTTGGCGCAGGGATTCATCAATATCTGCAGCAAGTGCTTCATCAATACCATATCTTTCAACCATCCCATGTTCGCATAGCCATTCAACGATTCCGTCAATTTTGTCAGCCATTTTTTCACGTGATACATCCATTGCTAGGAATGTATTAGAGAAGAACTTCCCTAACGACCAACGGTTATTTTGCCCTCCTGTAGCAATTGCTGCAAGTACATGCATTCTCATTGGGGATTCCATATGCAATTTTGAGATAATATCCTCAGGGTCAGATTCAAAATATCTGTGCGACATTTGGTCAGCATCTAGGAGGCTCCGACATTTTATCCATGCTTCCCCATAACTATCGTATTGGGGGCGCCCTGCACGACCCATCATTTGTTGAACCTCCATGGTTGAAAGGAGGTTACTACCCCCTCCGTCCCAACGTCTTAAATCACGAATTAGGACGCGTCTTGCTGGCAGATTTACTCCAGCAGCAAGTGTTGGTGTGGCACTAATGCAAACAATATCACCGTGTTTGAATGCATCCTCAATAATTCTTCTTTGTTTTGATGTCAAACCTGCATGGTGAAAGGCAACACCACCACTGATTGACTCAGCAAGCAAGTCTCCAGTTTGCGAACTATCACTCCCGCCCACGACCTTTTCGGATAGTTTCTCCCATTTCTTCAAACTTTTTTCATCACCTTCTTTCTGTGCCTTTTTCTTCATTCTATTCCCAAGATCTCTTGCTACAGACTGAGCAGATTTTCTAGTTCCAACAAAGCATAGAAGTTGTCCACTTTCTTCGATTGTGTCTGATAAGGTGGCCCAAACCTGGTTTGATTTTGGCCCGTCAAGTAACTTTGGTGGAGGTAATGGCATATCTAAGTCACCAGCTGAAATTTCTTTTCTGACTTCTACCTGCAAATCTGCTAGTGTGGCATATCGTAACGGAACGGGTCGCCATTCTGAAATCACGAGTTTAGCTTTGAGCCATTTAGCCAAATCTTCAGCGTTTCCAACTGTGGCTGAAAGAGCAACAATTTGGGCGTGAGGAATTTCTAGCATGATTCTTGCAAGATTTACTTCAAGGGTGGGCCCCCTTCCTACGTCATTTACTAGGTGCACTTCATCTGCAATAACAATACTCACCTTTTCTAGAAAATTTGGTTTATTTCTTAATATAGAATCAAATTTTTCTGAAGTACAAACTATGATATCTGAATTTTCAACTCCTTTATTTTCACTACTTCGATCACCAATTCCAATACCTACCTTCAATCCAAAAATAGATGCAATATCTTCCATTTCTCCAACTTTTTCACGGGCTAAAGCCTTCAATGGAACAATATAGACAGCTCTACTACCCTTATCAGTTTCAATCAATTTCTTCACGATTGCAATCTGCGCTACGAGAGTTTTACCGCTGGCGGTAGGGGCTGTAAGAAGGAGATTCTCGCCAGATAGGGCAATTGGCAATGATTCAACTTGAGGTGGGTGGAATGTAGTGATTCCCCACTCCTCAGATAGGAACTCTTCCAGTCCCTTAGGCAACTCAAATTGCGAAGGCGTACCGCCGGTTCCCGCTGCCATGTATCTCAATCCGCCTATCACGGCTCAAGAGGATAGCGGTCCAAATGGGCATTTTTCCCTCAGGGTGGCTAATTCGGTGTAATTGAAGTGGATACTTTGAAGGGCTGTTGTGTATCGTGTCACTGTAATGGAAGAGGTTGAGCCGACACCTGACGACCACTCGGACGAAAAAGACGTCAATGATTGGTTGGAATTATTCTGGGGTTCGTTGCTGATTGTGATTGGCCTTAATCAGTTAATGCACCCAGGGGTTCTTTTTGCACCAGTTACAATGCAATGGTTGGCTTCAGGGGTAATTGCCCTTGGCCTTGCATGGATGGGCCATGGACTCAAAGATATGGCAGTAAAGGAGATGCGTGCCCCAATGGGTGCTACTAGCGCTGGTGGATCCAAGAGAGTGATTGATTATGGACTAATTAGGGACGTTCTGCTCCATCCAAATCAGTATGGAAAATTTCTCTTAGAAGCTTATCATCGGGCTTACGAGGACGGTGTTCTTACAGATGAAGAGCATGAAGAGTTGACCCAACTTTCAGTTGCTTTGGAGATCCCACCGCGTCAGGCAGCAAGGATTGCAACTCGTGCGGCAATCAATGCAGCTGTTGATGATGGCAAGGTCACAGAGGCGGAGTTGGCTCTTATTGAAGGTGCAATGGAATCTGCCGGACTCACAGAAGAAGATAGAGAAAATATTCGTGCAGCCCTAGATGACGGAATCATTGATGATGATGAGAAGGTAATGCTTGACAAGATACTTGGTAAGGTTCAAGATTGAATTTTAATTTAATCAACCTCCTCTTCTTTTTTGATACTAGAGTACTCAATCGCCCCCCCCATTAGGATTAGCCCTATTCCTCCTGCTAGCCACATATATTCATTTGATAGAAAACCATCAGCGATTGAAATTCCTTCAACATTAGGAATACTATTTTTGTTGAACTTGTCACTTGAACGCCAACTAATTTCCATTCCATCAATTCCACAATCACAGTAGGAGATAGTCAATAACTGTGGGTAAAGTTCAGTCTGTAATTTGCTCCAATCTTCTGCAGAAATAGAATCCGGTCTGCTAGACCATATTGGTTCAGTGGCAGAACCAGCGGGCTCGGTGTTTGTCATTTTCCATTTAACGTGTAGTAACTCACCCTCTGGCTTGTTATCAACTACTAATAGAGATTCCAACATCAGTAGATCAAGAGTTAGCGCTCTACCGCTTTGCAGAATAAATCTAATTTCTTCATCTTCACCCATGGGGTGGTCTGCAATCCAACCAAATACGTAACTATCTATTCTAATGTTAGCTAATTCCTCAGTATGGACTTGCCAACGCCCATCTCCTGTAGGGTGTGCTTCTGTTACATGTAGGCGAATAGATAGCGTATCTCCGGGTTCGACCCCGAAGAAATTACTCGCTGCACTAGCTGCTGTCTCAGAGTTCACACCATCTTCAATTGTTTGCATCCTAAAAGACATAGCCTCATCGAGTGTCATTTCACCAGTCAGTGGTGCTTCATCAGTTAGTCCCCAAACAGGTGATGCAATTCCCCCTAATATCAGAATAAGTAGGGCCACAGGCAGCAGGTATTTCTTCAACCAAATATTCCTGATTGGTAGAGCAAATCCTGAGAAAGCAACTGCAGTACCTAACAAACCCACCATTAATGTCAAGGCGTTAGAACCAATTGTGGCTGATGTATCTTCGACATTACCAACATAGGCCTCACCTGCAAGCCAGTTTGCATCTCCTGAGAATTCACTAGGGGATGAACTTCCTAGTCCCTCAAGAGTTAATTTTGCAAACCATGAGTATGATTGGAAATGATTATTTTTTCCAGACCAGCAAGCTAGGTAACTTCCTTCCAAAGGGTCTTCATAGTGAATTTCTGTTATCTGCTCACCTGCTTCAAAAGTGGTTTTTACAGCAGGATTTTTGGGTGTTTTTCCACCTTCTCTGATTAGTTCTGGTGGAGTATGTGGTTGTTCTATTTCAATAGGGACTGAAGTCCAGTAAACTATTATTGTCATAGATCTGAGATGTTCGGGAAGTTGGAATTTGAAGCAATCTTGATCGGCATCTAATAATGCCCCTTTGGTTAGTGTTTCAACATCTGAAATTTGTACTGGATTACCTGCACTACTTGGCTCATCAACATTCTCTGCAGCTATATCTGCACTCCATTCTATTGGGACGATTATTCTTGAATTCCCTCTCAAATGTAATTCCCAAGTGATAGGCTGATCAATTTCAAATGATAGTGAGAGACCAACAGCGTCTCCTGGTCGAACAAGTCTTCCTTGTGAAAGATCTAGTTCACCATCTTCTAGGCGATAATCACCTAATTTTGGCGATGTAGGGCTTCCCCCTTCTAAGGTCCAAGTGTTACTACTCCGTCCAGCCCAAAATTCTACTATAATGTCGGGGGAATTAATTCCCGCATTGTCCTCTTGAATCCGTAAATCAACCACGAGTTCATCAATCATGTTAGGTAAAAGTGCTAGATGACTTTGACTTGGATTCATAATGAACTCAATCTTGATAATTTTTGGCGATAGTGGGCTTGCCGAACTTTCTTGACGTGACATGACCTCAATTCCGCTCTCAGAATTATCTAGTAGACAACTTGATTCTGAAAGGCAAGAAAGGTTCAGGGTAGTAGTCGTCTGAGACAACTCTGCTTCAGAATTTAGATTGATGGGTGACATTATCAGGCACAGAAAAATGCATGAGAGTATTCCGATTTTCACCGCAGAAGCCCGGACAGGCCTAGTAAGTGAATTTTCAACCATCAGTGACAAGGGAACGGCTTCGTAGTAATGAACATCCCTCTAATATTATTCAGAAGGGTTTAATCAATTGTTAGAGCGAAATCAACCAATTTCACTCTGCAAGTTCGACAAATGTAGCGCCCAGCAGCCCGCATAGATCTCTTGGTCTGCCAATAGCAATTAGGGCACTTCCAAGCAAATTTTGCATTTCTTTGTCTAAGATATTTTGAAAATTCAATACCCATTTCTTTAGCACCAGTATCTGGCCAATGGGATTCAAGTTGTCTAAAAGTACGATTATGTCCTGAAAATCCTAGGGCGTGTAGAAATTCATGAAACATAAGAAATTCAGCATATCTAATCCATTCATTTTTTAGAGATTCAGGATGCAGTGCAACTTCTTTAACATCTAAAGGAGAAAGATCAGTTCTTCTCTTGTCAATTCCTTGATTATACCTACAAACTCCATGTAATCTAGTTGCGTTTTTTCTTAATGTTCCTAGGGGTACGTCAGCTAGCGGTTTCAAGTTTCTTCCACTTAGTGATTCCATTTTAGACATAATGCCTATTACTCGGAAGCGCAGATATTCAAGAGAGGATTTCAAAATATCACCATTATCCCCATCTATGATATGCTGGATGTCCCTCATTTACAGCAACAAACAACCCCTTTCCTTTGGCACATAGTTTTCCTTCCGCATATAACTCCATTTCTACATCTGCTCGGTCATCTTGCAATTCTATTACTCGTGCCGTGACATGAAGGGGGATATCTGCGGGGGTAGGCCGCCTTAGTTGGATAGAATAGGAAGCAGTTACTGTACAAGGAGGCTCAGAATCCCCTCTTGCGTCCATAATGGACATAGCAGCGGCCCAGTTTCCATGGCAATCCAGTAAAGTCCCAATTATTCCGCCATTTATCATCCCTGGAAAGGCTTGATGTTCCGATGAAGGTGTAAACCAAAGTTCTAATCCATCTTCAATTCTAGTTGAATTAATTTGCAGTCCTTTTTCATTTGCGGGCCCACAACCAAAACAGATTGAGGTCGGAGCAAATTTCCTCTGCACACCAATTTCATCGCTCGTCATGTGCTTACGGGTGTGCAACACGTCCATCTGCATTACGCTTGGTAATTAGTCAGAAACCCCTCATTTGATTAAAAACAAAATCGACGACTTTTTCTTTAGTAACCAATACCGTTAGTACAGCGGAGTTGCTTACTCGAACGGGTGCTGATTATGCCGGACGAAGAAGAACCCAAAGTTACCAAGCCAAAAGATGCTGATAAAGTTAAGAAGAATAGCGGAATAAAGGCAACTTCAAGTAACAAATCAGCATCTAAAAATAAATCCAAGCCAAAGACGAAATCGAAGAAAAAATCGACATCCAAGGCCAAATCCAAGCCAAAGTCTAAAGCGAAAAATAGTGGAAAAAAGACATTAAAAGTTAGTAATCAAATTCCTAAGGAAAGAAGAGAAAAAATAGAGAAATCTCTGTCCAAAGCTAAGCGAAGAAAGCGTAGTGAATGGGATCGTGCGGGTGGAGCCAAGCAACATCGAATTTCTAACAAGAGAATCAAGCCCGGTACAATTCGTAGAATTTCTATGCCATTACTAGACGTCACTCTTGGAGAAAGTTGGGACACTCCAATTACTGTTCTACACGGTGCTCGGCCAGGTCCGGTAATTACAGTCACAGGCGCAATTCATGGTGATGAGTTAGTCGGTCCTCTTGCTTGCAGCATGTTGTGCCAAGAATCCATGACTGGTTCTGGCAGGGCACTTGATCCTAGTGCGATGGCAGGCACGCTAAGGATAGTTCCGGTACTAAATCCTCCAGGTTATCGTCGACTTAGCAGATATTTTCCTGATGGCCGTGATTTGAATAGACAATTTCCAGGCTCAAGTGATGGAAATACCACCAGTAGAGTTGCAGATAAGATATGGGAGAATCTAATTATTGATACCGATTATCTAATCGATCTTCACTGTGCAGCTAAAGGTAGAACAAATCTTCCTCAAGTTAGAGCAAACTTGGCCCACTCAGAAAGCAACAAACTAGCGAGAGCCTTTGGTGTGGAGGTAATATTGGACTCTAAGGGGCCACGCGGGACCCTTCGTCGTAATGCCACTCAAGAAGGAATAGGCTCCTTGACCTATGAAGGCGGTGGTGCTACTCTAACAGATCATGAAGCCGTCAAGGTGGCCGTCCATGGTGTTCTCAACATTCTTCGTTCTTTCAAAATGATACCGGGTTATCCTAGTCGCCCTAGATTCCGATTACTTGCATCCGGTTCTGCTTGGGTCCGTGCCGAAGAAGGTGGGCTAGTAGATATGTTTGTTCAGTCAGGATCATATATTGAGAAAGGGGAAATTATTGGCCGTATTGTAGATCCTCAAAAGCCAGGTATGAGTGCAGATATTTTATCTCCCGAAAGTGGTTTAATAATCTGTTGTGCTATTAAGCCGTTTGTGACAGCCGGAACACCAGTTGGCCATTTACTTCCAATTACTAGAGGTGTTAGGCTAGTAAAGAGCCAACTCGACGTTCACAACCGTCTAATCGTTAGCGGAAGTCTTGAGGAACCCCCTTGGAGGGAAGAATACGAGGTTGATGAGATTTCAATTGAAGGTGAATGGAAAGGTGGAGATGTTGATTCTGAATGGCAGCGAGATTGGGATGACCAATTTGGTGAAAACCTCGCTGCAGCACATTCCGAACCGAGTTCAGAAGAAGAGGAACAGTGATTTACTAGCGATTTTGAATCTAGAAGGCGTGAGACTTGAATACTGGTAGTTTTAGGGAAAGGCGGGGGGAAACAATGAGCGAACTTGGATGGAAGCCCGATGAAATCGATAAGAAGAATTCCGAAATCGAATCTAAGGTGGCTAGTATTATCGAAGACGAATCGCTTGCTAATCTAAAAAGCAAAGCTGAATCATCTGAAATGACTGAGGAGATGGCTAAAGCAATTCGTTCAGTTAAAGGCGACGTTCGCCTTGATACTACTCCCGCAGAACAAGCCCATGCCAATCAACTAACCGATGTAATTTCTTGGGTATTTGTTGGAATAGGGGTATTGATTGTTCTCATCGGTGCTGCAGTTACAATAGCTATGGGCAGCATTTTTTAGTTGCTAGAAATACATTAGCGAGAATATAATTCTGGCATAATTAATCCCATTGAGTTTGCTGGTGGTTTTCTTCTTCCAGAAATAAATAGTATTACTAGAGACAAAACTAGCAGTACTGCCAATCCAAGCACAACTTCGTTTGGAATTATAGCCCCACCTGCCCCTTGTTCTTCGGAATCATTTTGTTCTTCAGAGCCATCATCTGAATATTCTTCTTCATCATTCTCTTTTTCTTCTACAACTGGCGGATTCCAAGTGAAGAAATATATTGACCAATCGTGGTTAAATTGATTTTCTCCATCATCTATTGTGAAAATAAGCGTCCAAGGGCCAACTGTTTGGTTATGTCTGTGGCACAACATCTGTTCATAGGAATTGTATGCTAGTGGTTCGCTACAATTCAGTGCCTCAAGTTCATAAATTAGTATCTCTGACCCCATTTCGCTTACTCGTGATGTTTGAGGCGTAGTGGAATGTCCATCAGGCCAAATTATCTCTAAAACCACATCGGATTGATTGTTTAATTCATCCCAGCCAAAACTCACATTATTCAACCAAATTTTTAGTATTAAGGAATCTTTGGTGGAGTTCAGATATGAATCATTTCCGTCCATTTCAATTGGATTAATTGTCCATTGAATATGATCTGAAATTTCAATTCCGTTATCGATTACATTATCACAGTCATCGTCAATCCAATTCCAAGTTTCATTTACATTAGGTGACCGTGAAGAGTCGTTATCATCGCAATCATCGAACCAACGAAACCCATCTCCATCTTCATCTAAGTCAGGAGATAAAGGATCGGTATGAGTAACTAGTAATTCATCCCCATCATTAATTCCATCTCTATCGGTATCATTGTGGAATGGGTCAGAGCCGATTAGATTGAATTCGTCTAAATCGAATAGACCATCGCCGTCACTATCTTGGCCATAGAAATCCTCGTCAACCAAATCATCACAATCATTGTCCAAACCATCGAGTGTCTCGGTCATCCCTGGATTTAGATAAGGGTCTTCATCATCACAGTCAGAGAACCAGTACCAACCATCTTGATCCGTATCATTGTCAAATGTCAAAGGGTCGCTTCCCCAATCAATAACCTCATCTCCGTCATTTAATCCATCTCCATCTGTATCGGAATTATTCACACTTGTACCGTGAACATGATATTCTGCCCAATCCATAAGTCTGTCAGAATCTTCATCTGTGTCATTGAATCCTTCATCTATTAGTTCGTTACAATTTTCATCAATCCCATTCAGTGATTCATTCATGCCAGGATTAACCAGTGGGTTCGTATCATTACAATCATTGAACCAATACCAAGTATCTGAATCAGTATCATTATCGTAGGTTAGTGGATCTGTATGGGAAATTTGTACTTCGTAACCATCGTGAAGACCATCTCCGTCCGTGTCATTATTGAGTGGATCTGTTCCATTTACGAGAACTTCTACACCGTCTAGGAGACCATCTCCATCACTATCAGGATTGAGCGGATCGGTTGAGTAGTTTAGTACCTCCAATCCATCTAGAAGATAATCATCGTCAGAATCATTGTCGTGTGGGTCTGTTCCGTAGTCGTTGATTTCATCGTCATCAAGCAGGCCATCCAAATCAGAATCCCGATTAATCTCGACGCCATGTAAAATTAATTCCCAATCATCAATTGTTCCAGAAGTTCCGCTGTCTTTATCCTCAACGGAAAGAGTCCAGTTTCCGACACTTCCTTCATCCCAAAAGTGAACTGATGAAAACATCCAGTTGTTGTAATTGTTACCATTATCATTGTGTTCTGTTGCTAGCACAGACTCAGTTCCTGAAGGTGAGGTGAGTTTAATTTCAAGGTCACCCCGTGAATTATGATCAATATCTACTATTACATCAACCGATTCCAATTGTAAATCCTGATTCATTTGTATCGTGTCAGTAGTAGCAACATTTGTTGCATCAGGAATTGGAGCATTTAGATTTTGAATCCCACTTGAAACGTTTTCTTCTGCTTCAACGTTAGTCCAATTCAAAGCCAATTCTACAGCAGCACCTGCATCAATTACACCGAACCCATATTTGTGGCTCACATCGTGACCAGCACCGTTAGTACCCCAAGACCAATCTCCAGCATCGTTCACTCTTGCAGTATGAACAAGTATGTGTTGAATATCTCGCCAAGTTAGATTTTGATTTGCTTCTAGAATTAGTGCTATAACTCCAGAAACCAGTGGTGTTGCAGATGATGTTCCTCCAAAATCATTAGTGTAGTCATTGTTAGTGTATCCCGCAGAGCCTTCTATGTCTGTTGTCGTAATTCCTTCTCCATCTCCGTCCGATGGTGCAGCCACAAGGATGTTATCACCCGGTTCAGAATACCAAGCGTTGTCGCCATAGTGAGTAGTTGCAGCTACGGCGATGGTAAATCTGCTGTTGGCGTATCCGTCATAATTTGAATTATCATCACTACTGAGTCCGTTTCCAGCAGCCCATGTAATTATGTTCCCGAGGCCACTTCTGCCTTGGAATACGTCCTCCTCAAATGCTGCTAAAACTAGAGGTCCGGGGGCTTCTAAAGTTCGTCCATCATCACTTGGTCCCCATGAATTTGAATAGATATCAATCGATTGTCTAAGATGGCTTAGAGCGCCAGATTCTTTTGTATCTGAAAGACTACAGGAGATTAATTGCAATCCTGCGAGTCCAGCTTCGGGTGCAGAACCTGAAACACCTAGGCTATTGTTACCAACGGCTGCAGCAACACCGGCTGCAGCAGTTCCATGAGCATCCCAGTTTGATGGAGAGGGGTTGCCATCATTTCCACAATAGTCGTAATCTAGAGTTTCCTCATAATAGTCGTCTAAGTCAGGGTGATCCCAATCTAATCCATCATCGACTATTCCAATTACAACCCCCGCGCCCGTGTAGTCATCCCACACTCCGGTTACATTCACATCTTCACCAGTTGTTCCTCCGGTTTGGCCAGTGTTTTGTAGGTGCCATTGATCAGAGAATTTTGTATCATTTGGAATCATTTTCTTATTTGCAGCACGTTCTATAATAGGGTAAGCAACTTCAACAATACCATCGGATTGTAATTGAGAAAAAATTTCTGGCGCCAATTCAGGATTAACTTCAACAATCCATGTGTTTGAAAGATCCTGTGCTCTTTCTCCTAGGGGCGTTTGGCTAACAGCGACCCATTGTTTTGCAGAAGCAAGTTCAGCCTCAGAATATTGAGATAAATCGCTAACCCTAGCAAACGCCGCTCTTACTGCTGGAGAAAAACCGTAGGTTATAGGCGCATTTTCAACATCATCTGAAAGCGGAGCTCCTGTATTCAGAACTCTATCTTTTTCCGTTTCAAATGCATTTGCAAATGGAGTA
>PBPH01000048.1 GCA_002725475.1 Methanobacteriota archaeon
CGACTGCCAATAGTTTTCCATTGAAAATTATTCTTTGTTCTTTGCTTCCCACCACTGATGTCCGTAGTATACCCACTGCTCCATTGTCCAACCCATAGGTAATCCGCCTTCTGGTAATTCAGGCGCACCTGGTGGTAATTCAGTAGTCGTTGATGCGGGTGGTGCCGGTTGTTCCTCTACAGCAACGGGTTCTGGTTCCGGCTCTGGTGCGATTGAGGATGACCCCTCAGTCAACCTTTGAATTAATTCTGCTTTCTTACCTGATACCGGAAGACCTGCTGCTTTGAGTTGCTCTTTGAGCTGAGCAACGGTCATAGATTCAAAATCAGGAGCTTCTGAGTCTGTAACTACAGATTCATCACCTTTTTCATCAGAGAAAGAACTAGCATCAGGAACGGCACCGGGCTTAGATGTACCATCATCATCCATTTCCCAAAGCTGTTCTTCAGTTACACCATCCCCGAGTTTTTCACCTTCCCATCCTTTTTCTTCAGTTATTCCGCCTCGGGATTCGAATTCTTCGCCCTCTTCCCATGCTTGTAATTCCTTTGTAGCGTCCTGATGAGTATATTGTGCATCAGTGGCCTTCTTGGACATTGAAGTTCTAATTAGTCCAATTAATCCCCACATAGCAACTATTCCAGCAATTAATGCAAGGCCAATTCCTCCGCCATAAATTAGAAATTCTTTTATCAATTTATTTCTCTTTTCACTAGAAGATAACTCGCTGCTGTCATCGGTACCATCATCTGGAGCATATACAACTTCGCAATTATTGAAATCATCAGAATATTTGTTACAATATTGTTCCAAAGTCCATACTGAAGGATCTAGATCATCCCAATCAGCATTATCTCCAACTCCATCCCTATCACTATCAACCCATTCAGATTTATTTGATGACCAATCTTGAGGAGGGTTTTCTGTTCTTTCACCACTGTCCTCATATCCATCACCATCTGAATCAATACAACCAAATCTCTGAATTGTGATATATTTATTCTCAACAAAATCAAAAACAATTCCTCTGGTACTATTACCCCATACTGCAGGACACCAATCTGGATTATTTCCATTCAGATTGTCGCCATAGTTATCCTCATCTGTATCGCACCATTGTGTGTCATCTTGAGGATATTTATCTGGGCCATTTGGATTAGTTAGTGAGCAGGTGATTTCACCTTGCCTAGGGTTACTATATCCATCACTATCTGAATCTGGACAACCGTTCCTATCCTTGTATGAATTACCTGGGGAATCAATGCAATCGTCAGGATTTGTGCCATTTGGATTATCCCCTAATCCGTCACCATCACTATCAGACCATTGCGTCGGATCGCTCGGGAATGTATCGCCATTGGAGCCAAGTGTGTTATCACCATATCCATCGCCATCACTGTCGATATACTGGTCCTCATTATTCGGGAAGGCGTCCCCATTGGTCCCATCCGGATTGTCCCCTTTACCATCGCCATCCGAATCTACCCATTGGCTAGGATCGTCGGGGAATCGATCAGGATTGTTGCCATTGGAATTATCACCATACCCATCACTGTCTCGATCTGTCTGTTGGGTTGGATCATCAGGAAACGCATCTACTACATCGACAACACCATCTCCATCGTTATCTGAATCAAACATCAAAATATCTGATTTGTCTGAGAATGATGCTAGAACAAAGAATGAACTGCCTAGTCCTAACTTAATTCCAACTACATCTCCAAGTGAAGAGAATGACTCAACTTCTGACATAGAAGAACTATTGACTATTGTCAAGTATCCATTGTGCGAACCAACTAACAACTCGCCAGTATCTGATTGTATTACTGAACGAATGATCCCGCCAGTTGAAAGCGTAATTTCACCAGTTTTTTGCCAATTAGTAGTAGAATATTTTAGTAATTGGCCACCAACTGATGTGGCTAATAGGCTAGCTCCGTCATCGATAAGATAGAGGCCAGCAACCTCTCCTTGAATATCCATCAAATCAATTTGTTTGGTCCCGTTACTTCCGTAAGATACACGAACTATTGAATCCCTGCCACCGGTGATTACAGAACCATCTGAAAGACAAAAAATATTTGTAATTTTAATTCCATGTGCTTGAGTAGTAATTTGTGAATCTGATGTGTCTTCAAATTTCATTGCGAAACCATATGCTCTATCACCCACCCATAATTCGCCTTGACTACCCCAACCTACAGCATCAACTCCACTTGATACTGGAATTGAGTATAACATTGAATGAAGTTCAGTCGAAATAACACTAACCCCGTTATCAGTACTAAGTGCTAAACGACGTTGGACATTATCGATTGCTCCACTATTAATCGCAACACCAAGAGAAAAGTTCCATACTTTGGTTAATGCCCCATGCTCTTCAAAATCATAAGCTGTGATTTCTCCAGTATTGTTTACGATAATTGTTAGCCCATCGTAAGTTTCCCACCAACCCAATGTGCTACTATCAAATTCTGTAATTGAACCCGCATTCCCAAGACTAGAAGCTGAGGCAGAAGTTGGTACCATTAATGGTAATAATATCCCAAGAATCAAAATTGTAGACAGCCCAAACTGGCGACGCATGGAACCTTGAAACGTGTTTTACCTTTCAATGCGGCGATTACCCGATTATAGTGAAAAATGGTAATTAGAGACAATTATTTACTCATTCTTCCTCTTGTTCTTCTGAATCAACAGGAGTAAGAGTTGGAGTTACTGGAGTCAATTTTGCAACTTTAGACGGGGTTAGAACCTTACCACTTGTCTCAACTGGTCGTAGTGTAGCAGTTTCTCCCACCTTCGGCTGTAATACTGGCCTACTAACAGGTTTTAGAACGTCTATTTTTTCTGGGCGATCTAGATCTAGAACTGAGGGTTCTTTGTCTCTAATTAAACGACCCCCCCCCGGTGGCCCACGCTTTGGTGCTTCTTCTCGTGGGGGTGTCCTAACAAGAGCACCTCCGCCCGGAGGCCCTCGAGAAACCCTTTCGAGCATTGATGAAGTATCTTCTTCGACCTGTTCAGAATCTTCTTCATCATCCCAATCGTCCTTTTCGACTATCTCAGGTGAAGATGATAGCGATTCATCGCCCGCAAGTTTCTGACCTATTATTTCATCTTGCGTAGTGATCTCTTCCTGTGCAATGTCACTTAGAGAGCGCTCAGGTTTTTCCGGTGCCGCATCTATCTTGACCGGAGGCCTTACTGGAGATAATCTATCTATTGAACTAGAACCAATTGTGGGTCTAGGAATTGATGTCGTCGGTTGGGATGCACTTTCTAGCTTCTGACCTATTGGAGCACGTGCAGGCGCCAATCGCCCACCTTCTGACTTGACGGGTGCTGGTGTTTGAGCACCGGCACCTAGGCGAGCGGCGCTTGGTTGCCCTAAGCGAGCGCCGCCACTCAAGCCACCCAAATTTCCTGTTGCGGTCTCAGGCATCTGACCCTGGGCGCCCTGTAAAGCACCTATCCAACGTTCCCTGCGAGCTAGGACACCATCTTGAGATTCAAGATTTTCAACCTCATCTTCCATCTGTTTTAGGCGGACTTCTTCTTCCAAATCTTCCTCAGATACTAGATTTCTTTCAAGTTGGCCTCGAATTTTCTCTTCGGCTACTTGCTTGAATTCTTCTGAACGTTGTTCTAATGTTGCAAGACGCTCACGAATCTCTGTTCTCTTTACTGAAAGTTGGGCTTCAATTTCTGCCCTAATCTCTGCTTCTCTTCTTCGGACCTCAATGAGTGCCTTATTGCGCATGATTTCTTCTCTCTTTGCTAATTGTCTCTCTAACTGATCTGTAACCTCTTGCTCTTTGCGGCTACGGAATTCTCTCAAACGTGCTTCCATTTCAACTTCAAGTTCCATAGAAGTTTCCTGCTTCAACAAGTCAAGTGATGTTTCTTGGGATATTTTCTCATTTCTTACACGTGCATCAATTTCAGCCATAATTTGGCGCTGGACGGCGGTTTCTTTTGCTCGGAACTCCTGCTCTAGTTGATCAATCCACTCTTGTTTGCGAGATTCGAATGAAGATGAAAGTTGTTCTCGTAATTCAATTTCTCTATCGTGCCTGAATCTTGACAATCTGCTTGAAATTTCTGACTCTCTTGTCCTGCGATATGTCTCGAAATCATTTGACATTTGAGCTTCGAGATTATCTTCAATTTCAAGACTCAGAGCATGTTCAATTTCATCAATTGATTGGCTGAATGTCAAATCATATCTTTCTCGCAATCTTTGTTTGCGTTCTGCTATGCGTTCGCCGTATTGTTTCTTTAGTTCTGTCAATATCGACGACCTAACTTCGTCCCTCTTTCGAGCAACCGCTAATTCAAGATCTTGCTGCATTCTCTCTTCAAGTTTTTCAGTTTCTGATGTTAGCCTCTGTTCAAGCTCATCCTGAAGATCCTTTGCTATTTCTTCTTCGAGACGGTGTGCCCTATGTTCGTATTCACTCCTCAAGCGCGCTTCACGTGCGCGCAGGCGGCCGCGTAATTGCTGCTCAAGGCGGCGACGAATACCATCACGGAGTTGAATTTCTCTCTCAGCAAGACGTGCTTGTTGCTCTGACTCAATGGTTTCAGATTGAATTTCCTCTTCAGTTTTTAGTTGAGTTTCCATCTCAACCTTCAACTCTGATTCAAGATTACTTAATTGGTCTTGAAGTGCTTGATTAGCTTCAATTTCCATCTTCTCTTGAAGGAAGGCACGACGGCGTTCGAACTCTTGATCCATCTCTTCGGAAAGTTGTGATTGAATTTGTTCCCTACTTGCTGAAAGACGTCTCTCCCTCTCTACTTCTAACTGTTCTTTGAGAGATATCTCTTCTCTCTCGAGTCGCATATCTAATTCTTCTCGAAGTATCTCTTCTTCCCTACCTAGAGTTTCTTTCTCTAATCGGGATAGTTCCGATTCCATCTCTTCTCTCATCTCTGATTCTAAATTTGAGAGAATTGATTCATGTTCTAATTGCAAGGCCCTACCCATTGCACCTTTTGCTGTGCTAATTCTTTCAGCCTGCTCTTTCATCCTGAGCCTACGTTCTCTAGTGAGGTTCCTATGAAGAGATTCTTCATCATTTAGATTCGCTGATATCTGACCCGCTCTCTCTGCAGATGGTGAACCAGACCCGGTAATTTGGTGGCGTAATTCTGCAAGTGATTTATTGTCGCCAGCAACAACACTCTTCTTCAATTCTGCTAATTTCGATTCTGTCTCAGTCAGGGTCCCATCCCCTTGGAGCCAATGCTCCTATTGCGTTCGTGCAACTCTCTTCCTATTTGAGTGAGCAGGGTGGCATTATCCGTCAAACGTCCATTATTACACCCTAAGGGTGATTTACCAGAACGAGTGAATGAAAATTCAAAATCAAAAAGTGACCTTGAATGACTCTTCACAAGCGGGGCATGAAATCTCTCTTGAGCCTGGTCTAGGTTTTAGCCTAAGCCGGCGCTCGCAAGCGGGGCATGAAATCTCAACTTTGACAACTTTCGAGTTTATTGTAAATTGATTTGTACAAGATGAACATTCCACTGTTGCAGGCCTATCACCCACGCCACAAACCAATACTTTGGAACAAGATGGGCAAGCAACTCTCTCTTCACTCCACTCCTTTCTAGTCGCTTCATGCTCGATGCGTGACACTGCGCCACATAATGCACAAGTCTTCTCACCTAAGCCGAGGGGTAGCAATCCATCGCAATTTGGACAATTAATTAGGGGTGGAGCTATTGCTGATTCCACTTCCAATGATTCTGGCACGCTTGAGTCCTCACCATCATCACTCAATGTAACACCTCATTTCCTTGATTTGCCAATTACTAAAATGCCACTCGGGGTGAATGTAAATGGTAAATCCAGTTCAACACCCCATTCATCTGCAGCAGATTCTAGCATCTTTTTTGCTGCGATTGCATCTCTGGCTGAACCTGGAATTTCTATCCAATGGACATTTGCTCCTTTCCTGATTAGTGAAGCAACCTCATCAGGGAAATCTGTTAAATCTGGCTGAGATGTGTTGTTACTATCTTCAAGATTAATCGGGCCAGTAAGTCTCCACCAACGCGCTCTACCTTGATCCCTGTGGTTTTCAACAATACCTGCCTTTGTCAATTGCTGTAAATGGTGATATAGGTGATATCGAGTAACTTTCAGTGCCTCTTGAATTTGAACTGTTGATTTCTCATCCACATCTTGTAATGTTTCAACTATGCCTCTTCTCGTCTCGTGCGCTAGGGCTACTTGACGCGGGTCTCCACGAATTTTTGCCATTGTCATTCCTCCGGTTGTCACATTTCAATCTGTACTATGCTATAACAAGTTGCTTCAATTATCTATTTCCAATCATTACTGACTTAAGAGTCTTCCAAGAATCGATAAAATCTTCACCAAGTTGTTTGAATAAGGAACTCAACATACCGAAACGGCTCATTCCTTGATCGGCTAACCAAATCCCATTAAGGAGAATTATCAAAGCGCTGGCTTCGTGTATAAAGACACCCAATGTTAGACTAGAATGCCATTGATCAACAACTGAAATAACTAACAAAATAGTAACCAAAAACGAAATTAAAAGATTAATTTGGACTATTTTTTTAGCTCTTCTTGAAAGTCTGATTAGACGTGAAAGAATTTGTGGATCTTGGCTAGGTATCAATACATCAGCGGCCTCTAAATTAACGCTTTCACCACTTCCAACTGCTACCCCTACATCTGCAGAAGCCAGTGCCGCAGCATCGTTGAAGCCATCTCCTGCCATCATTGTGCAAAGCGCCTGACTACGCCTTTGCACCCATATTGCTTTCCCATCTGGATCAATTTCTCCACGGCAAAACTTGGATTCAATACCCAACACATCTCCCAAAGACTCTACTGCATTTTGGGAATCTCCTGAAAGTAATTCTATCGATACGCCCAAATCTTTCAAATCTGATACTAGATTTGTCGCACCATTCCGTAAATCGTCATTATTGAATACGAACAAAGCAATTGCTGTTTTGCTTTTTGAAAGTAAGGATATACCAAATCCATTGTTACGAGCTTCTTCAGCCGCTTTGGCAAGGGGTTTGGGAATCGTTACTCCTTCATCTAATAACCAATTTTCAGTACCGAACCTTACTTTTGATCTACCAACTTTACCACTAACTCCAGCAACTTCGTCAGAAATTGAAAGTACCTTAGTAGGTATCGCCCCTTGACTATCAGCAGCCACTAAAATAGTAGCAGCATAGGGGTGATTACTGCGCTGTTCTAATCCCGATGCTAAAGAAAGTGCATCTTCCATTTCTATGCCGTCAGACAAAACTACTGAATCTAGGCAAGGTTGGCCACTTGTTAGAGTCCCCGTCTTATCTAATAGAGCCAAATCGACTCTCGCAGTTCGTTCAAGCACGTCCCCGCCACGAGCGATGATACCGTAATGTGCAGCATTTGAAAGCGCAGCAGCGTGAGGGATTGGGGCTGCCAAAAGTAAAGCGCATGGACAAGCAACTACCCATAACAACAACATCATCATTAAATCCCCTAACAAAATACCTGCTAGCCCGCCTCCAATTATTACAGTGGGAACCCAAAATTTGGTGAAATTTTCTACAGATGATTGTAAGCGAGGTGGTTGGTCACGATATGTATGAACTCTTTCAATTAATCCCGATAACTTGGTATCTTCTCCAACAGCTGAAACTTCTATGATTACTGGGCCGCGGATTAAAACTAGACCTGCTTCAACAAAATTCCCAATTTCTACTCTTATAGGGGTGCTTTCTCCAGTCATTGGGGCTCTATCTATCTGCCCTAATCCTTCAACAATGAACCCATCAACTGGAATTAATTCCCCACTCCTAACTTCAACAATATCACCAATTTGAACCATGTCAATTGGCACCTTAATAGGCTCAGGGTGGGTTGGAGAAAGAGATGAAATTGGTGATTGGCTTATGCTGAATGTAGTAGATGATACATCGATTTTATGGGGTTCTTGAGAAGAAATTACGCGCGCTTGCTGTGGTAGACGATCAAGCCCCCCTTGCATTGCCTCTCTTGCTCTAAGCAAAGCAGATGATTCAAGGTGGCCGCTTACTGATTCAAGTAAAACAACCATCAATGCTTCGGGCCAATGTTGAAGAATAGCTGCACCTAATACTGCCATTGTTGTCAAAATTTGGAACCCCAATACTCTATTCCGAATACTTGCAACGGCTTCTCTGAACATCCTAAAGCCACCAACAATAACACCTGAGAAGCCTAATAGAGTAATTAGAGCGAGTGGAGCTGCTGCTGCTTGAAGAATCATAACCACTGGAAGGATAAATAGAGCAAGTGATGCTCCAATCAGGCGCTGATCAGATATCGATAAACCAGGAGCCACCCCTTCAATTAGTTTAAGTTCAGTCCCAGTCATTCTCTCCAAAGATAGTTTCAATTCATTGCGTGAAAAGGCATCTAGGGATTCTGGGGTCTGTATAAGTATTTGAGAACCATCAAATTTAACATCAAGAATTCCCATTGCAGACTGGATTAATCTCTTGATGGCTTTTTTATCACATCTTTGTCTTTCCAATACTGATTCTAGTGTTACACCTTGAATCCTCATCCACGGCAGATCTGGCTCATATCCCAAACTGTTGAGAATCTGATTTACTTTATACAAATCACCTTTACCCAAGTCAACACTTACCCGTACAATACCTTCGGCATGAGAAATATTAGATGAAGTCACGGCCAAATTCTTGTTAATCGCCGAGGTGGCTTTCATTGCACAATCTGGGCAATCCATACCAGTTATTGGCCAGTCAAAATCATGAATCCCATCTGTGACAATTTCCGCTTCAAAGAAGTCGTCATCAACCATTGCTAATTCACTTTTTTCGGATTTCTTCGAAGATGAGGCATTTACAATTACTGATATTGGTGATTCTTCATCATCACAACAATCTGCAGTAGCACATGAATCAACCACCTCTTCTATTTCAGAGAGGTCCTTTGAATCATCCAGAAAGATGAATTCATTCGATTCATCATCCCGCTTGCGCATGCTTTGACCTATTGCATAACGTGTTTGAATGTGACTGTGAAACGGGAGTAGCGTTTTTGGCTAATTTTTCAATTGAAAAATCGATTTTTATATTGGAAAATATGAAAGTTTTTACGTGCTTTGTTGATGTCTGAATTAATGGTGCAGGGGGCAGGATTCGAACCTGCGAAGCGCTAAGCAGTGGATCTTGAGCCCACCCCCTTTGACCACTCGGGTACCCCTGCGGTACTATTGGCTATACGCTCCCCTTTGTCATTCTTCCTCATGAGATAATATTGATGAAGTAATAACTTCAGGAGGAGGACCTGCCCACTCAGGCCAATTATCTAGGCCCCACGGAGGTGGTGGAGGTGTTTCTTCCATTTCCTCTTCATCATCTTCATCCCATTCATCCTCAACACGTTTTGAAATAGCAATTGCCATAACCATTACTGAAATGATTAATATCAAGAATCCAAAGGTCATTGGACTATTTATCGATGATAGGAAAGCCTCCCCCGTAGTTTGTTCCCTAACTAAACCAACTGGTACGCTAGTCAAATTATTAGGGTCGTTATTTAGTACAATATAAAGCTGTAAATCACCAGCACTCCATGCCTCTACATTGAATGAAAATAATGAGTGTTGTTGTGGCAATAATGAAATGTTTGTCTCATTAAGAGCGATGTATCTTCCACCTTCACCGCTAGATTGCCATGTCCACAAACCTACATGTGTCACCCCCATATCATTACCTTCATTGTATACACGGCCATTGATAGTGAAAATCGAGTTCAGTGTTGGTTGATATGGATTAACGGTTAAATCAGAAATGATTGGATGGAAATAAATGACTCTTAGTTGCGGCATTCTTGGTTCATCTTTACTCCCCATTCCAACGAATGAATGACCTGCTAGATCACTACCTTCAACCCATACGACTAAACTATCGCCTGGTGCGAGAAGTGTGTGATTAATATCGAAATCTATCATAGTAGAATATGTCCATATTCCGTCAATATTCGTAGCCAATGGTAGTTCAGAAACTCCATGCATATCCAGGATTTCTACCCCATGTCTTCTGAAGGACCAATGCAAATTCAACGAATTGTAATCCATCCCGCCAACTTCATGAATTTGGATAGTGGCCAATTGTTGTGACATTTGGTTTGAATTGATTGAGCTCAGAGTGGCATTTGGAAACACAACCACTGGCGGCACTGAATCAATCACTATATCCAGACTCATTGCACCAATTGGAACAGATGTCACACCACCAGATAATGTTGCAGTTACTTTAGCCACTCCATCATTCCAACGATATTGAGGCACTTGTTTCGTAGATGTAAATGTGTGGCCGTCCGCGAGTTCAGTAGCCCAAACCTCCGGTTCGTTTTGGCTGTCATCCATACTAATTGTCACAATCCATCCCCCATCTAGTGTAACATTTTCTTGATTGGCGATGTGAATCAATCGGCCTGAGAAATTAAAGCGATCATCTGGTTGCAAGTATAGAGTTCCATCGACCAAACCTTCTCCTGGCGGAGTTAGATCTGATGCATGCTCGAGAACTAAACTTGTCCGGCCATCTGTTGTCCATGAAAGATGATTCAAAGTATCACTTCCTAATTCCAATAATTGACCATGTTCAACAATCGAAATACTAGGGGCTTGTGGAGTTAGATTCCAAGAATTTGGTGCATTTACACCTATGCGGAATTGAATTGCCACGTTGAAAGAACCGCCAGTAAGTTCTGTGATGGCAGCGCCAAGTGGAATAATCGGAGATTCATCATTTACATTAATATCCCCAGATAACGGAGTAATCCAAATGTCACCACGAGAATCCCCTGTAGCAAGATTAACAGAAATATTGTCAAGTGAGTTTATTCCATTCCCATCTGATAACGAGAATGATATTTCATGAGTAACTCCGACAAGTAGGTTATCGCCCCATCTATCTATACGAATTGATGGGAGTGAGAGAATTGTGGGTAGGTCTGCTTGTGTAGTCATGGTTGCCATATCATTATCTAAACCTGGACCACCCCCTTGTTGAACAGGATGTCCAGCCAAATCCGTGCCTGTAACATATAGAGAAATTCTACTCATTTCCCCATTTCCAATTAAATCAATTGCAGGGAAATCTACCCTCACAGTACCCTGTGCCTTCATTGGAGTAATCTGTCTGGAAATTGAGTATTCCCAATCATCTGCCTCGGAGTCACCATCGATATCATCAATCCCTTCCCTCCAAACACGGAGTTCTAGTGGCCCGCCAAAGGATTCTATTTCCGTGACTTCTACAGAAATTGGTAACAGCCTATCTTCTGGCCACACATTTCCATCCGCTAACCTAACACCACTAGGGGTATGTACCATCAAAGGAGATAATATTGGGGGATTTGAATCAATTATCAAAGTAACAGGAGTTCTATCTTTTGTTTCATCAGTTGCACCATTAAGGGAGACCCCGCTAGGACCGGGCCTAAGAATCCATGATGTCAAATTGATTTCGCCACTATTTTCTGTTAGCGTAACGGTTGCATTCCAATTTCCGTCATCACCACTAATTGCTGCAACTTGATAATTAGATGATGTTCCTTCAACTTGAATTGCAACCAAGAAGTTTTCATTTGATGGTCGCATGTTGGAATCTTCAAAACGTACTGTGCCGGACACTTTGACTAATGATCCCGAGGCTATCTCAAATGGATAAGAAGGGGATCCACGGGAAGATAGCAAACGGTTGTCAGAACCCCTCACTTCCCAAGTATCAATTTCCATATCATTTTCAACCGCTTTAGATATAGTTCCAATTCTAATCGTATCTGGAGACAAATGTTCCCCATTAACCCCCCATGATTCTGCTGATACATCTATCCAATCAACATCGTCCCAACCCCATTCAGTTTGTAGCTCCCAGTTAATTCGCCAACCGTTCTCAATTTGCATAACTGAACTAGATGCTGAATTAATCGAAACCTTACCACCACCCGCATGCTGATAGAATACTCCGCCCGAATCAAAATTTTCTGCTGCAAATGTAATCAAGAAACCTGCTTGTGTCAGTAATGATAAATTTGCGCGTAACAATCCATCTGCTGAAAACAGATGTGTATGCTCTGTGGTAATTACTGTCGTCCTATCTGGTAACCAAGTCTGAGGAAGAGATGTGATCTCATTGACGATTAATGGTTCGTGCTCTACCCCACCCCATAATGAGACTCCACCCGCATCGGCAGTAACAGTTACAGGGATTTCATGCAGACCATTTACTGCTGTTGTGAAATTCATGGCAGAAGAAATCGTGGGCCCAAGATTAGATACGTTTTCATTGAAAATATAGTTGATACCATAAATTTGAATCTGGATAGGGCCCGTTGAATCTAATGAAATTGGCACTTGTTTCCAATCTCTTGAATCATTAGGCCATTCTCCGGCAACTAAGTTGTTGATTGATTGAATTACCCCTGAATTAAGAGGGACCATCAAACCTTGCTCATCGGTTATCGTTTGCTGATTAAGAAGTGATATACCCCCTATTGAAAGATTAAACTGAACCGATTGCTGAACGGTTTGAACGCCCACAAGCCCTCCTGTAACAATTCCCCCATCTGGAATAAGAAGGGTCGTAGGGTTCTGGTTATTAGATTGAATATCGACTGTCGCTGCCCTTGAATTGGAATTCATCAAGGAATCCTGCCAACCCAATTGGCCACGCCCATCATTGCCTTCAGAAAACATCCATTCAATTAAGCCATCATTTCCAACATCAACAGATACATTCAATCCTGGCTGTAATAATCTTCCTTTTACTTGGAGAGATTGTAGCCAAGCCCCTGGTTGCAAGTTAATCTGGATTCTGTATGCGGTTAGTGGAGTGTTTCTCTGCACTGTTACATTACTCAATGCTCCACTGTAAAATGGGACATCTCGCTCGTCTAGAAGCGTAACTATAGTCCCCAACCCATAACCAGAAATGTCGAAGCTTCGCATTGGGTTGTTTCCGTAAATTAGAGGGCCCGATAGTGAAAGTGTCGATAAAGTAGGATTTGTCAAATTACCAGATGATTTATTCACATCTAATGATGGGGAAACTGTCCAACCATTAGTTGAGTCTCGAGCTGAAAAAATACCAACCGCCCCCAAATATAACCCGTGGATTGTTGGTGTCAGTTGGGGGATATCTGTGCCCATTTCTAACTTAATCCTCATCTTAGATTCGAGAGCACCGGGTACTGGGATTACGGGGAAACTTAGATTTTCCATTCCCGGGGCGACTGTTCCATTTTCGTACAATAAGGTACAACGTACCCACGTTCCATTCGGAACGCTTGCATCTACTTCGATTGTGCCCAATCCACCTCTACTGGTATCAATTGGATCTGAAATCCAAGTACCATGTTCTTCGAACCAATCAACATATAGTCCCACATCATCTAGATACCAGCCATCTGATTCCAAGAATTGATCTGTAAAGAATGAAAATCTTAGGCGGATTCCTTGGCCACTAAATTGTGTCACATCGGCTTGTTTAGTTTCCCATGATTTGTTTACTCCTGCACCTCTTTGGCCATTGCAGGTAGGCACTGAATTGCTACCGTCAAAAGCCCATAAATTGTATATTTCTGAGTATGGATTCATTGTTTGTCTAGAATCATAAAAATTAGGTTCGTTAGCACCATAAGGGATCCAATTACGCCCATCATCATTAGAAATGTATAGTACTCCACCATCCCAATATTGCTCAGCACAAACAAACTGCTTGAAGGAAATTCTGGCATGGCTATTTGAAGGAATATTGAATGTTGGAGAAATCAGATGGGTCCAAGTGTCTGGACGGTACAAACCTCCAAATTCAATGCCTGCATAATGGGAACCATTTGAAGGAGCGTCTGGCCCGTAAATCCATGAGTTATTATGCGAGCGAAATTCCCATCCTTCACCCCTAATAGTATCTATTCTCCAACCTTCAGGTAGAAGAGGTGCATCTTCAAACGAGTCTACTTGAAAACTCGGGCCATTTATTCCATAATTAGGCAGATATTGCCATTCATCATATCCATTCCCAATGCTTGCATGCGCCACATTACCATCACTGATATCCGAGAAATTTAGGTTTAGGTGAATGGTCTGATTGCCAATTGTTCCAGAAGTAACCACCACATCATCGATGAACAAACCTTCTGGTGGATTCATAGATGTTCCACCATAACCAGTACCCGGAAAAGTATCAGTCTCAATATTAACCCTCAAGTATACTGATGAATTACCAGCAAGTGTCTGAGGTAGTGGATGAGAAAGGTGTCTCCAACCATTTGAATCATCCACATATCTCACTCCACCGATTACCACACCGAATCCTGGCATGTCGGCTGAGAATGAATTCCAAGTGAAATTGTTGATGGACCATTCCCAACGGAAATTGTCGTAGATATCCCCTTCCATGTCAAAATCAGCAGCATAATCCAACATTATTGGGCCACTTGCATTTGACAGATTTACTTCAAATGATAGAGATGAAGAAGCCCCATCAATGTAAGGTCCCGACAAATTACCATGGAACCAAGCGCCAGCATCAGCTCCAGAGTTTGTTAGATTTATATTATCAATAAACCAACCAGGGCGCTGAACTGTTGAATTCAAATCAGTCCATACGACAAATCGAAATCGCACAGTACTAGAGTTGGAAATTCCAGGTTTATTGTCGAGGTTAAAAATCGCCTGTTGCCAACCTGTAGCATTAGGTGATGCCCATACTTCAAAATTTGAGCCACCGCTACCATTCGGTGATGGGGCGGCTGAATTTATACGATTGTTATATCCACCATTAGGGGTGATGTAATTCCATGATTGCCCTCCATCAGTACTCATTTCAACCCAAACCCCATCAGCATTTCCTGCAGCAAGTGAAGGAGTATACATATGGTGCCAATGAGAAAATGTTAGATTGAAATCGTTAATGACTGGGGGGATATTGAAGTCTGGTGATTCCATCCAAGTATGAACCCCATTAGGTAATGACTGGTCAGCCATGGTGGCGACGATGTAACGACCATTCACAGCACCGATGGGGATTAAACCCCCACTTGATTCTCTTGCAGAACCATTCAATTGACCCGGAATTCCCAGCATATCGCTTACTTCCCATATTCCTGGTGTGCCACCCATTGTCCAATCTTGCAAAGTACGTGTTAGAGATTCAAAATCATTAATTCGACCTACTGAATGATCCGAATCTAAACTCAATGCGCCATCAAAAAACTCTGTAGTTGTAGAATTCCATAAACCCCAACTAAAATTGAGTTTGCCTTGTGCATCTTCTTCCCAAACAATTCCAGTTCCTAAATCTGAATTGCTAGCCTCACCAACTTCAAGCCAAGCATCCAAAATGGTTTCACCTTCAGGAATTGAAAAACCAGTGATTGTGGCATTACCACCATTGCTACCCAAGTCTGCAACACTTGGACCAGACCAATTGGTCTGAGTCGATGAAGCAAATGGGGTGAGTGGCGTTAGAATGAAAATTAAGGCGATGAAAAATGAGCGCCTCGACATCGAATTACGCAACATAGGTCTGCCTCCGCACAATCCTGTGTGGCCTTTCTTGGTTTGAATGCTATCCAACAACGAGCGAACTATTCGTCATAAACAACGATTCGAAGTGAAGCATTCTTAGGATGCCCATTAGCAGGGGGGTTCCGGGCGACCTAAATGGAGAGCGAGGCAGGTGATATTACGCGGGTTAGTACCGCTCAATTACAAGCTATTGAAAACCAACTTTTCAGTTTAGTTAGGCAACAAGCCAAGCGAAATCACCCGATCGAATTACCTCGCCCTGACTTTTGGACTCAAGTATCAGTTCTTCTAACCAGTATTGATACTGAACTAGCTGAAATAGGAAGAAATGAAGGTTGGAGTGTTAAAGCTGTCAACCTAAGTAGAAGGCAGGGGAATGTGAGAAGAGCTGTTGCTGACCTCACCCAACATCGCCTAACTTCGTTTGTTAGGCACGCTTCTGCTGATAATCTCACTTTGGCCCCATTAGGTGACGCTCTTGGTGAATCGAAAAAGAATCTCGCGCCACTTGATTGGCAGCGACATGATGTTTCAGAAAGGGCGTTCTACGAAGGATTGAATGAATTGATTGAGAAATATAAGCATCAAGTTTCATGGAATGTATTGCAACAAGGACTTCTAGCAGAAGTGGAAAATACTCCTACAGTGAAACCAGGAACTACTCAATTGGACTCATTTGTGAAACAAGAAGGGGGGCTAACTGGAGAGGGGCCACCGAAAATTAAGGTTGAAGAATCTGAGAAACCACCCTATGACGACCCCGATGAAGATGAGGAAGACAGGATCGCTAGAATGAGTGCGTATCCTACATCTGGGATGTTGGCAAATGATCTTCCTGCAAACTCTGCAACTGAAAGCACAACCCCTAGTGAAGAAAATGAGGATAGCGCTTTGAACAAAAATTTGATTCGAATTAAAATCTTACAAGATCTTCCTGAACCAATTATTGATGCTGAAGGTAATGAATTGGAATTAATGTCTGGCGACATAGAATTCTGTGATTCAGACTACGCTTCTGGACTAATAGCTGCAGGGTTAGCCGAAGAGGCAAGCCTCTGATTATTATACAATCAATAACCAAACTTGAGTTTAAGTTACATTTCTTAATGTAATTTCAATCGTAACTGTATCTGGTATTTCCAGACCATGAACGACTCTTTGGAGAACGGCCTCATCCTTAGCAGAATTGATTTCCAACTCAATCAGACGCTTGTGTACCCTCATTTCCCAGTGATCCCAAGTTTCACAACCTTCACCGTCTGGACTTTTGCGGCACGGAACCACAAGACGTCTTGTAGGTAGAGGGATTGGACCCCTCATCGATACACCAGTCTGTTCTGAAATATTCTTGATCCCACTGCATAGTGAGTCAACGTGTTCGTGATTTAGGCCTGTGACCTTGATAGCTGTGATGCTTGCCATGAGGATACCCAACCTGAATTGTTATCCTCTGCTAATTTGCAATCACTTTTTCTCAATCTTCATGCACACGCCAGCGGCCACGGTCTTACCCATGTCACGGATAGCGAATCGAGATAGTTCTGGGAACGTATCTGCTTGCTCAATCGCCATTGGCTTAGTTGGTGCAAAGCGAACTAGACATGCATCTCCAGTTACAAGGAAGTCAGGGTTAGCTGTCTTCTCTCCTTTGCTGGTCTTCTCTAGCAACTCAGCAAAACGAACTGCAACTTGAGCTGTGTGAGCGTGGAATACTGGTGTGTATCCTGCTCCGATTGCCTTTGGAATATCCATCAACTGAATTTGACCAACGAAGGTCTCATCGTGTCGGACATACATTGGAGGGTTATCGGTGTAACCAGCAACGTCACCACGGCGTATGTCTGTAGCTGACAGACCACGCACGTTGAATCCTACGTTGTCACCTGGTTCTGCACGATCCACAACTGTGTGGTGCATCTCGATTGATTTCACTTCAGCGGACTGCTCGCTTGGATTGAACTGAACGGTCTTTCCTGAGTGTAGAACTCCTGTCTCAACCTTTCCGACTGGAACTGTACCAATTCCGCCAATCTTGTAGACGTCCTGAATAGGCAATCGAAGTGGCTTATCAACTGGCTTTGGAGGCATCTGAACTGCATCAATTGCTTCAAAGAGTGTCATTCCACTATACCAAGACATGTTTTCAGTCTTGTTGAAGATATTGTCACCAGCAAGAGAACTGCCTGCAATGAAGGTAACCTTTGAAGGGTCAAATCCTGCCATCTTCAACAAGTTACTTACTTCTTCAACAACCTCATTGTAGCGCTTTTCTGAGTAATCTACACCAGAAATGTCCATCTTATTGACATTGACGATTAGTTCCTTAACACCCAAAACACGGGCTAGGAAGGTGTGCTCCTTAGTCTGAGCATTTACACCATCGTTAGCCGCAACACAGAGAACTGCTGCGTCTGCTTGGCTAGTACCAGTAATCATGTTCTTGACGAAATCTCGGTGACCTGGCGCATCAATGACGGTGAAGTAATAGTTAGGAGTGTAAAACTCCTTGTGTGCAACGTCGATAGTAATTCCACGTTCTCTCTCTTCCTTCAATCCGTCCATTACGTAGGCGAATCCGAATCCTGCCTTTCCTCTCTCAGCAGCTTCCTGCTCGAACTTCTCAATTACGTGAGGCTCGATGTGTCCGCTGTCTAGCATTAAACGACCTACTGTGGTCGATTTGCCGTGGTCTACGTGACCTACGAACACGATATTCAGGTGCGGCTTGCTCTTATCTTCCCATTGTGAACCCATGGTTATACACTCCTTTGTGAGTGACTCGCCGAACGACCCCCCCTATTTGAACTACACGCCAGCGAGCGACCGCAAATAGAGGTGTGAAAACGCATAACTGAAAGCCAAATTGCCTCATTTATACTTGAGCACAATCTGTAATTCAAGTATTTCTGCGTTGTGTTGTTCAGTATTGAGTACTTGTACCGTCCATTGACCATCCAAATAAGTACGAAAATCTCCAGTGCCTGAAGTCATCGTGACACAGTAATTATCATCTGAACAATCTGAGTCGGTTTGTTGCTCATCTGAATTAGCACTGCTGTTACGTACCTCCTCGTCAGTTTGATTGAAGAAATATAGATCCATCCTGTTATCAAGTTCAAAACCCAATCCAGCACCGGGGTCCTTTTTGGGATAGACAAGTCTTGCTTTGAATTGATTCAACTTTAGTGAATTTTCTAAATCATAGATTAAAGGTGCTGTGAATTCTTCTCTCGGATTGTCTGCTGAATTATTTCTACCAATCTCGATATCACTCCATTTTGCTCGAGCGTTCACATATACCCATGTATCTTCAGAAGATGACATTCCTTGGTCATCAGTAACAGTAAGTTGAATTCTCCACTCACCAGGAGATACATCCCATTGGTAAGTCTCTCCAGTGGCGTCAACATCATTTGTCTTGTCCCCATC
>PBPH01000049.1 GCA_002725475.1 Methanobacteriota archaeon
CTGAAGACCCAGAACTCGAGGAAGAGGTAATTTCTGAGGGGGACGATTTGGTTGATGTTGCAGGTCAAAAATTCTCAAAGGACGAAGTAGAACTTGCACATGAGACACTAGAGAAAGTTAGGCTTGTTGGGGAAAAGGTTAGTAGTGTTGTTACGCCATTTAATGTTGTCATAGCATCAATTTTTATGGCGTTCTTAATTTTCTCAACCTTTGCTGTTGTTTTTTGGGTCGTGCCGCGTGATGCGGTAAGTGTAGATACTGTATACATGCAATCAGGCCCAGGCCATGTGGTGTTAGTTGAATTACACAACTATGGCACTAGACCAATTTCTGAAGTGACAGTAAAAGTTTCTTTCACCAATGTGGATGGTGAAATTCTAAATTCAACCTATTTCCATCGTTCTGAAATTTCAGCCCATACTTCAATTGCAGGTGATGATTTAGAATTGGTAATAGGTGGGGCTACCGTTTGGGCACAATATAATATAACAATTGAATTGGAATACTCGTATTATGGGGGTGAAGATTTGACAGAAACATGGACACATTTGGTCGGTGATTGGACTAGCGAGTATTTTTCAGACAAAGCCGAGCGTCATTGGTTCTAAGAATCATGTAAAGTTGATTGAATCATCACATACTCTCAGAACCCGAACAGATATAGCGGCTCTGTTGTCCCCTCTCTAGAGGGGACATCATGTCAAACCACATCCATGCTCTTCTGATGTTGCTATTGATGTTGCTAATGCCACTTTCAGCAATTGAACCTAACAATCACGTTGAAGAGTCAGAGGATTGGCGAGAGATTCCTCAGATTGAGTACACAAAAATTCAATCCGATCCAAATAGTGTGAGGGGGTTGGATAATTCAGTATTATCTGAAGGAAGTGAGAAAACCCGTCTAAATCAGGCTGAAACAAGGCTTGGGATTTATGATGAACGGGGCCTGAGATTAGATAATCAGTTGCCTGAAATTTTTTCGACACCCCGTTTTGATATTGTAATGGTTATTGTAAATGGCGAAGTTGGACTATGGGCTGCTCAAGAAGAAATTTTGTCAATAAATGACGTTGTAATTCGAGCACACATTCCACCTTCAGGATTCTTTGTTCAGGGGGATACATCATCTTTACATGCCCTTAAATCACTACCTTCAGTTGTAGCAATACACCCAGTTCCTTTGGCTATGTTTGTATCAGATGAGATATTATCGATTAAAGATGAAATGGAGATAGCACTTAGGGTTGAAGGTTGGCGTTCTAGTAGCGATGGATTACCAGTAGATGAAATTGAATTAGGTGAATGGAAATGGAGTGTTTCAGATATTATTCAATCTAGAATGGAGGTTTCAGATGTTCTCGACGCTGGTCGTTTTGAAGGAATGGTTGAGGTTAGCAACATCGTTCAAATTGCATCAAATCCCGCAATATCTTGGATTCGATTACCTCCTGGCTTTGAAATCCATAACGACAATTCTAGAGGACATATGCAGGTGTCTTCAGTTGTTTCTGCCTTTGGGACAGAGCTCAATGGGAGTGGGCAAATAATTGCCGTGGCAGATTCAGGAATCGATCAAGACCATGGTGATATGAATAATAGAATCAATGGAGTGGTGTCTGTTGTTAGCGGCGATTCATCTACAGAAGATACCCACTCCGGGCACGGGACTCATGTTGCTTGTACGGTCTTAGGGGATGGATCTAGGGGTGGTTATGCAGGTGTTGCGCCTGAATCAAATCTTTATTTCCAAGCGATGGAGAGGGATAGTGATGGCCAATTTTATTCACCAAGCATGAATTACATTCTAAACGCGGCCTACGATAATGGTGCTAGAATTCATACTAATTCTTGGGGGGCCCATACTAATTTTGGACAATACACAACAGATAGTGTAGATGTTGATGATAGGGTAAATTACTACGACCAGTATTGGTCGTACGAAGGTTTAGCAGTACTTTTCTCTGCAGGAAATGATGGCGATGGCGCAGGAACAATTTCTCCCCCTGCCACAGCAAAGAATCAGATAGCTGTGGGCAATCATCACAATCGTGGTGGTGGATCTCCTGATACAATGGCAACTAGTAGTGCTAGGGGGCCTACAGACGATGGGCGCCTCAAGCCAGACGTCAGCGCGCCAGGTTCTTGGGTACGCTCTTGCCGTTCTCAAGACGCCTCAGATATTTCTACAGCAACGTGGAGCAGTCAATGGTATATGGAATATTCAGGAACCTCCATGGCAGCCCCTAATGCAGCAGGAGCCTCAGCACTAATTAGGGAATATCTGACTGAAGTTGCACAACGACCAGAACCTCAAGGGGCACTGGTTAAGTCACTCCTAATTCTTGGGGCTGAAGATATGGGTAGTAGAGATATTCCAAACAACGATGAAGGTTGGGGCAGGGTAAATCTTGCGCGTTCTCTAACAACTATTGGTGATACAGGTGTATGGGTAGATGACCGAAATTTCCTTCGCAGCGGGAACACACGAGATTACTCGTTTAATCTCACGCATGGATGGCAACAACTCAAGATAGTTCTGTCCTGGTCGGATTATCGCGGAAGCACTTGGTCCTCAACTCAATTGCAAAATGATTTGGATTTGGTAGTTACTGCGCCAGATGGAACAACCACCTACCTTGGAAATGTATTCCAAAACGGGCGCTCTGTTACTGGTGGATCAGCAGATGATTTGAACAATGTAGAGGTTGTTTTGATAGATCAAGCTCAGAAGGGAGTTTGGACAGTTAGTGTCTCGGATGTACGTCACGGAGGTCAGAAATCAGAGCAAACTTATGCATTGGCAATTCGTGGTGCGGGGGTAGATGATTTATCTCCAGATGCAGCCTTTGTTCCTCAATCGTTTTTACTTTCAGACCCAATTCCCCAGGTCAACGAAGAAGTAACTTTCAGTGTTCAAGTTACTAACATGGGTAGCAGAACAATGGATGACTTGATTGTAAGAGCAACCGCAGGAGGGCAATCTCTAACCACTCACACAATTGCACTTGGCCCAGGAGAGGTTAGGGGATTAAATTGGCAGTGGACGCCTACATCAAATGGTGATAATGACATCATCATTAGGGTGGATCCTACCGATGCCTTTGACGAGTTAGACGAGTCGAATAATATCTATCTTGAGACAGTTGGGGTTACTGAGCCAGGGGTACGTGTAACTGCTGATTCTGTAATCAAGCAGGTGAGTAGCCCTACCACATCAATTGCTCAATGGAATTTGTCAATAAAGAATACTGCATTGATTGAAACAAATGCGACTATAAGCGTTGAAAAGCCAATTAGAATTAGTGATGGCCAGAGTTTTGATTGGTTCCAATCATTTTCTCAAACGACCTTCACGCTAAATGGTTCTCAACAAGAAGCAGTAGGATTAACCATGGTACATCCAGCACCACCCGAACCTGGAATATACCAATTCACTGTTACTGGCAGAGATGTCGATAATGGAATAGAATACCCCATTACCCTAACATTGGATGTCCCCATTTTGTCAGGATTCCGATTCGGCAATTTCAATCAACTTGTAGTTTCACCAGTTGAAAACACTTCTTTCGACATTACAATGTATAATGAGGGCAACGGCCCACAAGGTTGGGATTTAGATCTTCTAGCACCTGCCGGATGGCATCTAGGATTTGACAATCTGGGCTCAATAGCGGGCACCCCATCAGCATCTTCTGGATACATACAAACTGGTGGTAATAAGGTCGTTGGAGTTACAATTGTACCTCCTGCAGATCAAATGATTTCAGCAGACACTGGTTTGAGTGGGACCTTGATTGCTACTTCACAACTAGACAATAGATTGTCTTGGCAATTAGACATGACTTTCTTAGTGGCAGGTCACCAAAATGCGACTCTTGTCAATGAATCTAACTTTGGTAATTTACGGCCAGATAGTCAATTAAATCTGCGCTTCACTGTTAAAAATGAAGGAAATATTTTGTTATCATTGATGGCATCAGCTGAGTTACCAGGGGGTTGGAGTGTAACCAATCAATTACCGACGATGTCCCTTCAACCCACCGAGTCAAAATCAATTGTTGTTGCTTTACAAGGAAATGGATTGGCTACAAGTGGTCCAATGGAATTGATAATGATAGATAATTCTGGATATAGAGTTAGGTGGCAAGGGTATCTTGAAGTGGAGTCAATACCTGTTCCAAGTATCAGTTTCGATGAGATAGTTTTCAGTGATGGGACACGTTCATCAAGCATTCTCGGTTTGGGTGATCATCCAGTTGGGATGCCTGGGTTTAGGCTAGTATGGCTGGTAACTAACAGCGGCTCTCAATCTTGGACTCCAACAACTAACTTGTTAATGCCCTCAAGTGCTTGGTCCGGTTTGTGTGATACTGTTGGAGAAATCAATCCAGGTTCTGGAGAGAGGATTGAATGCCTAGTGGTCATGCCCGCTTCCACCGAAGCAGGTAGCGAGCCAGCAGTTACCATGCAAGTTGTTGTAGATGATGTCGAAATAGCAAATACTGTTACACTAAAGACAGCAGCAACAAAACAAGTGCTCTGGGGTGGATTAGTTGAACCCGAATCGTTCGTTGATGGAATCAAGAGTTCCTTTTCGGTTGATATAACAAACGATGGCAACTCAAAATTATCACATAGAATTGGTGCTGTAGGTCCTGATGATTGGGTAGTGGAAATCACCAATGCAGAAATGGTAGAATTACAACCAGGAGAGACTAGGAAATTAAATTTCGATGTAGTGCCTAATGACACCGACCCCGGAACTATAATTCTTAGATTGGAATCCGCTGATGATGTCAGTGGTTCGTCATATAGTATCGATTTAAATGCGTCATTTAACCCTGCAAAAGAAGTATCATCTGGTAATTCGGTGTGGGTGTGGGGAATAGCCGTCATTGTGGTTTTGGGACTTCTTGTTGGTATTGTAGTAGTTGTGATTTCATCTCGGAGGAACGATTCGCAAGAATTTAGCGGCTTACCACAACCCCCTCTAGTAATTCCAAGCGCAGCGTCACCAAATTCTGTAGATGAACAGGTATTGCCTCCTCCTCCAAAAGAACAAACAAAACCGGATGGTTTCGGTTCATATCCGCTGCCACCCCCACCTCAATCTCAGCCAACGAAACCACCCTCAAATTCAGATTTCCAAACTAAAGAACCAGAAATTAGCCCAGAAATTTCTGTAGATGAAAATCTAGAAGATACAACAGAATTGTCCCCAGATGTAATTGTTCAATCTGCTGAAACGGGGAGTGATGCTGCTGAAGAAGAAGATCCAAATCACAAGTGCTGGGTTTGCCTTGAAAATCTTCCAAAATTGGGGTGGCAGGCATGCCCAGAATGCGGATCTCGTTATCATCTTGAAGGCCCGCAGTGTGGCATTTCTGAACTTAAATCATGCAGGACTTGCAACAATTCGGTAGGGGATTTCGTTAAGGTGGAATGAAAAATGTCATCAGAAGCAACCAGAATTCAATCAAGCCGCATGTTCATCAAGGGGAGGTGGTCTTCGACCACCATGCGCAGCCGGCCATTAGGTGTTCGCGTAGTCGCTTTTCTATTCACAACAATGCTAGTTCTCACTCTAGTTCCTACAGTTCAGGCATCTATTGGTATTAGCTTATCTTCAAGCCCAATGACTCAAGAAATTAATCCCGGAGAAAATGGAACCTATGATATCACAGTTTCCAATACTGGTGATGAAGATATGACTGTACAACTTTCGACATCTCAAGGACAAGAGTGCGCTGGATGGACTTCTACAATCGAGCAAGTCACAGGTCAAATTTCTGGTGGCTCTTCTGAAACGGTTACTTTAACAGTAACAGTCCCACAAAATGCCGAGGATGATTGCGAAACTACTGTTACAGGTACAGGAACCGCCCCTCTAAATGCTCCAGAGACTGGTGATGTGATAGTTACCACGACTGTAGGGGATGGTTCTGGGGGGACCATTACAGGTGTCGATTTATCGTCATCAAATCCGGAACGTACTTACAACGGAAATAATCCTATGACTTGGTCAGTAAATGTGGAGAACACAGGTCAGGCTCAGAATGAAACAATTCAATTGTCATTTGAAAGCAATGCTACTTGTGAGTCTTCACTGAGCCCGAGTGTCGATCCAGACACTGTAATGGTTGAATCTGGAGAGAGTGAAGTGGTTACTGTTGAAGTTACGGTTCCCGAGGGTACAGAATCTGGAGATCACTGTTTTTATCTCAAAGGGGTGGTGACTACTCCACAAACTCCAGAGCAAGCATCTGATTACATTCAGCTATACCTGGAAGTGCCTGAAATGAAAGAGTGTAGTGCATCAGTACAAGCAACTAACATTCAAGTTGACCCAGATGAAACTAAGACTAGTTCAGTCACATTCTATAATGATGGAAATACCGATTGGACAATTGGTTTTTCAGTGAATAGTCAGAAAAATTGGATTACTACAAGTGGGGGCTCAACTAAGTTGTTACCATACAACAATGGTCAAGGTTCAGTTACATTCACATTCGACATTACTCCAGATGATTCTCTTCCTGCAGGTAGTAATGTCGAATTCAATATAGTTGGTCTTGACGGTTCAAGCCAGAAGTGCAGCTCTGGGTTATACGTTGAACTTGGACAAACAAACGATGGCGATATTCAGTTGGAGTCATCAAGAATAGATAATATCGAACCCGGTTCCACTCGCTCAGTCATGATTACTGCATATAATCTTGGGAATGGACAGGAAACTTACTCCCTAGGAGTCACTACTCAAACAGGCTGGATTGCTTCGTTGGGTTCAAGTTCTATTTCGCTTCAAGGGCGCCATGATAATAGCGGTTCTAGTGCGACTATCCTCCTTGAAATATCAGCCCCTGAAGACGCACTTGCAACAGAAGAGTTAACATTTGATGTGACCTTGTTTTCTTCAGGTAGTGTTGCATATGCATCTGACACATTAACAGTTACTGTAGCAGCTTACCGGGAAATGTCAGCAGAGATGGTGGCCACTGAACAATTTGGTAAGACTGGCGAGACATCTCGCTTCCCTGTGACTTTCACAAATACAGGCAATATCCAAGATTCGTATTCTTTGACCATATGTGATGAACCTCCTTCATCAAATCCCAATCTGTGCGAGTCTCCAAAGTGGCCAGCGCGCTATTCTGATTCAGCAGGTTCAGAGATTACCAGTGTTTCATTGGGTGCAGGAGAGTCTGTTACTGTATTTGCTGAGATAACAGTTCAAGGTGAGGATGAGTTCGAATCCGAGGATTTCCAAGTACGGATTAAGAATGTTAATGATGGTACAGTTCAAGAAAGATTTGATTTGAAAGTAATAGTTTCAAATCATGTATATCGTATGGGAATGGCACTTCAATCACCCGGTGAAATTCCAGATATGCAAGAAGTAGAACTACCTCCTTTGGGCGAGGTGGAGGTATGGGTAATCGTCACTAATATTGGTTCTTCATCTTACACAGAAGAGGCAATAATTTCAGTCCAAGGTATGGATTCCGAATCTATAATTGAAATCTATTATGCGAATGGAACATTGATTGGAGACACAATTCAATTGGAGAAGGATCAATCAGAACTTTTGCGAGCTGTAATTTCTGTACAACCTGGTGTGGGAAATGGGGCTAGCGGACTAATAAAAATTTCAGCAGCATCTAGTCGAAATGCAGCTGACCTATCTACCGTAAAAATTTCATTAACAGTTCGAACCAATCACGAAGTAGCATTTGAAGTAGATGGCGGGGTTGATAAATCAATTGAATATGGGGAGATTTCCATAATCTCAGTTAATGTGACAAACAATGGTAATGTTGAGGAAACAGTTCGGTTATTGAGTAGCGAACCAATGAGGGGTTGGTCAATTGAAATTACCGAAGAAGAGGTTTTGCTAGAGCCGGGTGAAACAAGGGTGATTGAGGTTGTTGTTAAGCCACCAACAAATCTTGACCAGAGCGACAAATTTGAATTTACACTAACTGCAGAACCAGAATCTTCACCAGTATCATCTCAGCCAATAGATCTCTCAGTAACAGCATCTCCTGCCAGAGGAATTTTTGGTAGCGGAGGTAACTTACAGGTAATTGGCCTAACCATTCTTGGCTTGCTGGTTTTGGGTGCGGTGGTGTCATCAATCCGAAACCGCCAAAGTTGATGATGGAAAAAATGAAACCGAACTCAAAATTCCCATCAACTAATACTATTCTTCGGTATTGGTGTTATTATCCACATTTCATCAATTATTTTACACCCCTTGAAGCCCCTACGGGGCTCAAGGGACTTTGGTTATGCTTATGGGGTATATGGAAGTCGAGGGCATTACGAACCAGTGGTTCCGGGGTTGGAGTAGCATATGGTAGTAGAGAGTGTCCCCAGTTCCTACCTCGGACTAGCAATAATGACGATAGTCGGAATTGGCTTTCCTTTGGGGGCATTTCTAGTTTCAAAATTCATGCGACCAACCCCTGACCCAAATAATCCGAACAAATTCCGTTCCCTCTTATTGGATGGTTTAGAATCGGACCACACCCTCTACGTTCGGGGAGATTCCACTTACGAATGTGGTTCTGACCCAGTGGGGGATGCAATGATTGATTTTCATTTCCAATACTACTGGTACGCTATAATTTTCCTAGTATTCGACATTGCTTTCATGTTCATCGCATTTGGTGGCCTTCTGTCTATTAATTCGCAACCAGGGGATCCGAATACAATCGAGTTGGCACTTAGTGGCGTGGTCACAGTTACTCTATTCCTTGCCCTCATGGGGTTAGGTGTTTGGCATGCATTCCGTAAAAGAGGTAGAATCTACATTTGAGGTGACAATATGGCAGATGAAGCTCAGAATTATTCCATGTTCAACAGCCAAGCTCTAGTTGATGTTGTTGGCGATACTACTGATGCGGCTTTGAAAGCAAGCAGAATAAAGAAATTCATCAGTGTCCTAGGTGGCCGCTTTTTCAATTGGGGGCAGAGAAAATCGTTATTCCCACTACATTTGGGAATCAAGTGCTGCGCACTAGAAATGGCTGCTACAGGAGGCTCTCGCTTCGATGCAGAGCGCTTTGGAGTATTTTTCCGTTCATCGCCCCGTCAATGTGATGTTCTTATTGTCAATGGCCCTATTTCAAAGAAGTTTGCAGATCCAATCGTTAGGCTTTGGGAACAGATGCCTGAACCAAAATGGTGCATAGCCATGGGTGAGTGTGCAATTTCTGGGGGCCCCTATTACCAATCTTACAATATTCTTGAAGGAGTTGATACTGTAATTCCTGTTGATGTATATATTCCAGGATGCCCACCACGCCCAGAAGCTTTGATTGACGGTTTTGGGCATTTACGAAAGAAGATTATGAGGAGCGGGGTGAAGTCGGCTTCAGGACCTGTTGGTGACGCCCCAATTATTCTTGGAGATGATTGATTTAGGTGGTGTTTAGTTTGGGTATGAAGACTAGACAAGATTACGCCGAGGAATCCGCTCAACAAGTCATTGAAGCAGCATCCAATCGTTGGAAGGGTACCGGGCTTGAAGCAGAGGTTCGCCATCATAAGAGCGGAATGGCTAGGCCATATGTTTTCATTAAGTGCCCACGAAATCATTGGAGGGCAGTTGCAAAGTGGCTAAGATTCGAGATGGGAGCCGATCATTGTTCGATGATCACTGGAATTCACTGGCCCGATGGTCCTGATGATTGCAAATGGGAGGTTGTTGCCCATCTAATGAGAATGAATATCATTAATCCACCAGAACGTGGGGGTTGGACTGAACAAGTAATCAGGGACCCTAATATTTTGCAAGATGATGATGTCCCAATGGAATTTGAAGTTAGCATTTCCATTCCAGATTCTAGAAATCCATCAGTTCAATCAGTGCAAGAAGTTTGGATGGGTGCTGATTGGAATGAGAAAGAAACATGGGATCTCGTTGGGATTGATTTTGAAGATCATGAAAATATGCGTAGAGTATTACAACCTCATGATACACCAGTAGGATATCACCCATTACAAAAGCAACACAAGATTCGCTATCACGACTTCGAAGAAATGTATGACGATGCACAAGGTTTCGGCAGGAAACCAATAGATGAAGGGAAGGTAAAGTAGGGGGTGATTTATTGGCAGAGATGTGGATTTCGATGGGCCCACAACACCCTATGACGCATGGTCTTTGGACACTCAAAGTGAAAGTTGATGGTGAAACTGTAGTAGATACTGTGCCCGATTTGGGATATATCCATCGTGGCGTAGAGAAGATTTGTGAATCTAGGGATTTCACAAAAATTACTCCCTATTGCGATCGCCTCTGTTACGCAAGTGCAAACACTTGGTCACATTCATACATTTATGCGGCGGAAGATTTGTTGGAAGTAGAGGTACCTGAAAGAGCTGAATTCATTAGAGTGATTGCGGTTGAATTGCAAAGAATTGCAAGCCACCTCATGTGGCTTGGTGCCTTTTGTCCAGATATAGGGAATTTGACCGCTTTCGTTTGGTGCTTAAGAGAGAGGGAGATGATGCTAGATCTCTTACAAGAACTAGGGGGCTCTAGGATGCACTATAATTTCCCAAGAATCGGTGGAGTCAAGAGAGATTTACCAATCGGTTTCGCAATGCGCGCCCGCGCAAAACTCAAGTTGTTTTTAGATAGAATTCAGGAAACTGAACAAATGCTTGATGAGAGCACAGTATTTTTGGTTCGGACACAAGGAGTTGGTTATGCAAAGCCCGAAGAGATGGTAAATTGGGGCGTTACTGGGCCAAATGTACGTGCAGGAGGCGTTAACTACGATATTAGGTGGGCTCACCCCTACTCTGTTTATGACCAACTTGATTGGGAAGTCTCAGTTGAACGCCCTTCAATCAAAGGTGCAGATTCATACGATAGGTATAGAGTACGAGTTGAAGAATTGCGTCAAAGTGCTTTGATGTGTCTTGACGCCCTTGACAAGATGCCAGGCGGTGCAGAGACGCACTACACTGAGGGCGATCCAATGATTCTAACCAAAGCGAAAGAGAGAGCAGAGGAAGGCAAGACAGGATTTCATCACTTTGAAGATCCGCGTGGTGAATCTATGTTTTACATCGTGGGCGGAGGGGATAAGAGAGGCAAGCACCCATACAGATTCTCAATACGTTCTCCAATGTTCATCACAATTCCATACGCTAGTAAATGTATGATTGGCTACAAAGTGGCAGATATCCCTGCAATTATGGGTTCATTCGATCCATGTATAGGGGAGACGGATAGGTGAGGTGATCAAATGGGGGATTGGTTAACTGTTCGCAAGTGGGTCTCAGATTTCTCTGAAATGATTTCAGATTTAACAATAGGAAATACCCGTTTTTACGAATATTCGGATACATTTGCCAATGTAATGACTGAAGCAATCATGGCGGTAAACGTATTTGCGATCATTATGACCACAATTCTTGCATTACTTTGGATTGAAAGAAAATTCTTTGCTAGAATTATGGATCGCCGTGGTGCAACAATGGCGCTCCGCAGTCTTTGGGTTGGGGAAGGTGGAGAACATGTGGATTGGTATGACGAATTACCATTCGGTACTGGAAAACCACTTCGTTGGCTGAATGGATTTCTGAACAACACCTTTGGTAGTTCATCAGATTACGAAACCGTCGATAGAGTAAATGATAGGGGATATCATGGGATTTGGTTCCTTTTGCCAGGTATGATTCAGAATGTTGCAGATGGAATGAAGTTCATGACTAAGGAATGGATGGTTCCAGCCAAGGCTGACAAATTTATCTTTGAAGTTGCCCCATTCATAATTATTACATCCACAGTAATGCTCTTTGCATTTATTCCACTAAGTTCTGAAATATATTCAGCAAATCCTGATTTATCTCTACTTTTCTTGATGGCGATTTTTGGTATCGCTCCCTTTGGAGTATTCTTTGCAGGTTGGTCTTCTAACAACAAATACACCTTACTAGGTGGAATTCGTTCAGCAGCACAATTAACTGCATATGAGATTCCTCTATTGATTACAGTACTTGCAATAGCAGTGCTTTCAGGTTCATTGAACATTATTGAGATAGTCGAGTTCCAAATTTCCTCCGGCGCATGGAATATATTCTTGATGCCACTTGGAGCGCTGCTCTTCTTAATCACCATGATCGCCGAGGTAGAGAGGATTCCATTTGACATGCCAGAGGCCGAAGCAGAATTGGTGGAAGGATGGTGGACTGAATATGGTGGGATGCGCTGGGGATTGATGTTTGCTAGTGAATATCTCAGATGTTATGCTGCCTGCTTGCTATTCGCTCTCTTTTTCCTTGGTGGGTGGGAAGCTCCATTCGGTGATTCAATCACCGGTTTAATTCAAAATCAGGATATGATTCTAGGCGCTATTGGGCTTGGTCTGATTGGCTTAGCAATTGGAATGCGTAGTGAATATCCTGCACTTCTAGCTCCAGTCCCTCTTGTTTTCTTGTCAGCGTTCCCTCCAATTGCTTGGCTTTTGTTCAAATCTTGGATTATGTTTGCCGTTTTCGTGTGGATAAGAGCATCTCTTCATCGAATCAGAACAGATCAAATTCTTGAATTTGGATGGCGATGGCTATTGCCCCTTTCCTTGGTAAATCTTGGAATTGCATTTTGGTTGCGTTTGAGTGTGTGGGGTGGCGGTGAATGGCCTTTGTTTATCCCCGGTCTAATCACAGCAATTGGCTTGGTTGTCTTCATAATTCTAGGAATTGACGAGGACACATCAGAATTAGAGGGTAGAACAAGGCCATATTCGGTATTCACTGGAGATGTTGGTCCGGCCTCCCCAGGGAGCCATGAAAAGTAATAGGAGGGAAAAATATGCCATATCACCCACATGCACAACCGAATTTCCGCAATATGATTGTGAGGCCAATGTGGATGGCCTTGAAAGCAGCTTTGAGAACAATCCCGTATGTTGGTAGGCACCCAATTTTGGCAGCTCATGGCAAATCCGGACCTTATCACGCACAGGAGGCCACAATGATTGACGAAGGTACTGCTAAGCGGGTTGGTGATAATCATCCTAGTGTAGGGCAGACCTATGCCGTTGATAGGGAAACGTCATCTTTGGTTCCTTATATTGAACGCCCTGTTACCGTGATGTATCCTTACGAACGCCTCGAGGACCTAGAGCCTTGGCTTTTCGTTCCGAGTAACTATAATGGTAGAATTGGAGTTATTTGGGAAACCTGTACTGCTTGCAAGGCTTGCATTAGAGCCTGCCCTAACAGTTGTCTCCATATGACGACTGAAACACGTGTGAATGTACTGGACACCGCATCTGAAGGCGATGAATGGCATGGTTACGGTAGCGAGTTAGAAGTTGGAGGGATGGCAGCTCAACGAAATGATGTCGATAATAGTGGGCATGATTTGATGACAGCACATGATGCAGTTCCCCAAGAATACAACTTTGGTTCAATCATTGATATTTCTGGCGACCAAGCAACTGTTCGTTGGGAAGATGGAGGTATGGGGGATGTTCCAATAGCTGAACTAACTCCTGCTGAAGTTGATATTGTATCAGGCAGAATTGACATGGGACGCTGCATGTTCTGTGGTCTATGTATGGATGCGTGCCCGTTCGAATCTTTCTTCATGACTAACGAGTATGATGGGATGTCTGGCTACAGCCGCCAAGATCTTTGGTATGATGCTGATAGAACTAGAGTTCTTCCATCTGTTCATCAAGAGAGTGTTGATGCCGAACTCGCCAAGCGTGCCGAGAAAGAACTGAGGAAGCGAGAGAAAGCGAAAGCA
>PBPH01000050.1 GCA_002725475.1 Methanobacteriota archaeon
ACTTAACAAATCGATATTTGGTTGTTGCTCCCTAGGTAAAACATGGTCCAAAACATCTCGAACGATCTTTTGACCTGTTGCTTCACTATCCCATGTAATCAACCCATCATCATCCCTCATAGGCAATTCTTCACCGGCAATAATGCTTTCAATATCAGAAATCCCAAATGGCTCTGCCCCGGCTTCAATGGCTAATGCTACTGCTTCAAATCCTGCAGAAGAAGAACGCCAATCACACTCACCTGAGGATGCAATAACTCGCAATTGTTCATCAGAAAGAGAGAGACCTCTTCTTAGAACTCTATTTCTCAAATATATCATCAAAGTCATTTCATCTGGTTTGGAAATCTCTACATTTACTGCAGAACGCAAAGCGGCCTGTAGAGTACCAGAAAAGGTTGTTTTTTCCAAGGAAGTTAATACGACTTGAACACCTAAATTAAGACACCAATCTATCATTAAACCCAAATTATCCATCTCAACCTCGCCTGTTACCATGTGTAAATCATCAACTAGTAAAGCGCTACAACCTTGTACGGCCTCTGACCAATCCTCAGGAAGCATCTTTGGGAATGAAATACCGGAAATTATTCTGACTTCTGCATCGGGTATTTGGTTGAAGAATGAAGTCCCCAATGCCCATAGAAGATGGCTCTTTCCAAGCCCCTCTCCGGCAGTAATTATCAGAGGGTTGGTTCTCTCTGCTGGATGAATTATTACCTCCCTTGCAGCGGTGCTAGCCAATTTATTTTCAGGACCAACCTGCCATTCAGACCAAACAAAATTTTGATTCGGCGAGAAAAGAGGGGGCCATGAGGGGCGTTTTAATGCAATCTCATTTGCTACTGGATTTAGTGGCGAACGGTTTGGGATTGATTTTTCCCCAGTTAAATTAGCGTGTTTTTGAACTGAATCTAGACTAGGCCTAGGATATTCGCGCTGTTCTGAAAGAACCTCGCGCCAAACTGGGGTTGCGCCATCCCTATCATCGACGGACTCAGTTACTTCACTCATAGACCATGCAGGAACATTGAGTGGAGGAGATTCGCCAGCATCATCTAGATCAATCATATTGCCTTGAGTCTCAATTCCTTGGCGCATTCTTTGAATCCTCTCAGATGCAATGGTACCAAAATCGCCAGTGACATTTTTTACTGCTGCTGCAGTGGTAATCTGAAATGGGCCGTCATATAATTCTTCTATATGTGGAAGATTTCTCTCTCTAATGAATTGACCTAGGGACGGAGAAATGGTTTTGGATACTTCCTTCTTTGTTTCCCCTTCCAACTCACTTCCAGTAAGCAATCTACGACTTTTCTCCAATTGTTTTTGAAGAATTGTGCGCCCACCCATATTGCCACCTATTCATCTACAAGAGGTCATGATTATCAATAATGCCTGAAAATTATTATCCTTCAAAGTCTTTTAACAGTGATTTTACTTCATCAATTCGTTTGAATAGGACCAATTGTTCTCTATATTTAGAGGCAACCTTTGGTTCAATTACTGAGCGGTCTTCTTGAACGTTTAATCTCTTGATTAAATCATCAACCAATAATGATTTATTTTCCAAATCCTCTAGCATTATCATTCCCTCTTTAGAATTCGCTTCTATTCGCTCAACAAGATGGCGGATTGGATGCCCCTTGTCCCCTAAAGAACTGATTCTTTCTAGGATATCTAACTTAATTCCAGAACTACTAACCATCTGTTCTCTGTCAGAGTAAAGTGCATCCAACTCTGAACCAACCAATAACTGAGTTAGTGTCTTGACATGTTGAGCACGGCTAGCTGATTCTCTGGCATTGGGATGATCATCCATTTCAGGGGTTTTGCCTCGGGCGTTCGCATGTGCAGCACTATCGGCAGCAGCACCCCATTGCCTAACATGTAAGCGAGAAATAGATGATGATTCGACATTCTTTACTTTGTGACGAACAGCTCGTGAATTATCTACTGCAGCACCCATACCTCGAGTTTCAAGGACCTCCCAATCCCTTTCTTCAGTAGTAATCCAATCACCAACATCTCTGAAGTCGTCCATTTTTGAATTTAGAGCTGTGACTGATGAATCTATCGCATCATAACCGGAATCTACCAATTCACCATCAAATGGTTTGCCATTTGTTGCTGCATAATGCATAGATCCCTTTTCAAGTTGCAATATATCTGGTTTCCGAGGGACTCTAAGTCTCCTTTTAGATTTCTCACGGTGGTTTACTGTTGGCTGCATTGGAACTTTTTCAATTTCGACATTTTCATCAATTAATTCAGCCTTATTTATTTCTTCAATTGATTCACCTGAATCTTGATTGGAATCTATTTCCTCTGCTTCAACATCATCTGAAATTTCATTCTGAACACTTTCTTTTGTTTCCACTTTCACTTCGATTTCTTCGCGATTAGCAGACGGAGCAGTTGCCCAATCAGGTAATTGTAAATCTTCATCTTCATTGATTTGAGAATATTCGTTTGAGGGGGCCGCTTCTTCTTTAGTTTCAAATTCCGAGGGAAGTGCTTCTGTTGCCTCCTCTTCAAGTTTAATCTCATCAATTAGCGTTCGTGCTGAAAAAGAGGTCTCGGGTTGTTGGAACTCTATGGGCTTAGATTCATCTTGCCTTGCTTGCTCGTCACTACTAAGCAACCTAGCAGCCGCAGCCTTGAAATCGTCTGCAGCCTCACTTACAACATTGATCGTCTTCGGTTCTGGAATTGTAGCGCCTTCAGAATCTTGACTGAATGAATGGCCTTCTACCACTGCTGGCCTTTCGGCCCATTCTCTTGCTCGATCAATAGGAATTTGATCACATTCCCTCAATAATAGAGCCCTCTCTCTCCCATCCCAAACATCGAGATCTGCTGGTATCAAAACGATATCGTCGGAAGTTGAAACTACGTCAAGTAAATCCCTCAACATACCCAATAAACGACTAAAGCCATGAATAACACTAAGATATTCTACTCCGTCAATCACAATTACGGATCTAGTTGAACCCCATAGGAACTCATCACATTCTCTGCGTACCGATTCAAGCCCCGGATGTAGGGATTTCACGCCCTCGATTTCACGCTCTGAAAGCCAACGGCAGCAGGATGGGGGGAACCCATACTGTTCGGCAAGGTGTTTTGGGGGCGAACGGGAAATGACAAGTAAAGGATGCCCAATAGACCCTAGATGTGCTGCTATTTGCATTACTGAATCAGGAGTTTGATCATCAATGAGATAACTACTTCCCGATTCCAACTCCTCGCCTGGTTTGTATTCGATAATTTCAGAGATTTTTTGTTCTACTGAATCATCGACTTCCTCAGTAAGAGAACTTTCAGTCATGGTCCAGTCTCTTTTTTGTTTATGCCTCCACCAATGAGAGTCACTTTTCGTATCAATTATCCAACCCTCAATTTTCTGACCTGAAATCGAGTCCTCTTCTTGAATGTGTAACTTAGCCTCTGGATGTAAATCGGAAATTAAACCAAGGTCAACATCGGTGTGAACTGAAATCCGAGATGAATCGTCAGCGGCGCACTTCCGCAACTCAACTAATGCGGAATGGCCCATTAGAAGAGATTCATACTCAAAAAGAGCCATTGCCGGCTTTCCTTCGACAATCACAAGTTGAGCTACGGTTGCCGGAGAGGAATCCTTTTCGATTCTGAAATACCCATCCCCCCCCTCACGATCAAAGTCAATAAGGAGTAACTCAAGAACACCTGAACCACCTCTCCGCACCTCTTTGGTGACGCCCTTTGGTAGTTCGGCCATGCTAATCCCGAACCCCCGTCTCACTTGACCCTCTCTTGAACGTGACCCTTGGATTACGTCTATGATGGGCTATTCTAGCAACTTCTCACATTACCGGGAATTATTAATTATTCATTGAAAGGCAATTTTCTGATTCATCTACGCGCAAGAGGGATGAAGGGCCCCCCTAATCGGGCTTTATGTCTGACCTGCCCGATGGCGCCAACTATTGGTCAGTTAATCGAGAAATCTCTGACTTGAAATCTCGCTTAATTTACAATGTGGTTTTTTTATCAATGGCGATTATTGCAGGACTCTTCTTAATGTCTAAAATTCTAGGTATTTTCGATTTATTGAACTTTTATTCATCTACAATACCCATTGTAATAGCGATTATATATTTCTTCAAAATTATTCAAAAAACTGCAACTAGAATGAGTATGCTAAACATGGTTGCAATAGGTGAAGGCCACCCTTGGCACCCCTCTGAAGAAATTGGCGATACTTCTGTTTGGGTTAGAGATGCTGAAAAGTGGCACAAAATCGCTAAAGGAGTGCGCCTATTTGCCCAATCTGATCCAATAATTGAGCGTACTCTGTTGAAAAATAATGACGAAAATGGGAAAATATTGCTTACATGGCCATATCTGCTAGATTCCGAAGTTAAAAAATTGATTGCACTTGTTAATCAAGCATTAGCATACCAAGATGCACAAGATAGGATAGAAGGCCAAGATGACCCAATAGAAACTGCAAGAGGTAGAGAAAAACAGGAATTTTATCCTGTCGAGAGGGAGTGGCAAGAGACCACTCCTGGGTCACTTACCCCCCAACCTGGAGCACTACTTAGACAAATAAAAGTAAAAAGTTCCGACATTATTCAAAAGGACAAAGAATAGGTATTCAATTGTACTTCTTTCATGAATGTTAATGCGGCGTACTACTCACCAAGAGTTATGGGCACGTGGCGTGACCGCTTGGAGTCTCTTGATGATGAGCAGAGAGAAATGCTACTTGGTTCATCTTTATCACAAAGATTTGCTGCTTGGCCATTATCGATTAGTCATCCAGCAATTGTCGGTGCATTTTATGGCCTTCTTCTGACAATAGCCCTCATACTACCTTATGGAATGTTGAATGACTGGGAAATATCATTATGGTCAAAAAATACAGCTTTCATGGGACTAAGTATGGCTCTAGGAATGGCAATTGCTGGGCAAATTTCGGCATTGATGAATAGAATCGTTCAGCGACCACCTATAGCCCCCCCTAGAGTATTACTTTTCTCTGCCCCATTTGTAGGATTTGCAGCCCTAATTGGGCTTTGGATGGAAATATTACCCCAATTCCCAGAAATAATTGCTTGGATTATTCTAATATTACCCGGGCCAATTTACGTACATCTCTCGTGGGCTCCAAGGCACAGGATGCTAACAATGCTTGAAGACGGTATTAATCCATTCAATATTACAAGCAAAATAGAAGTTGGGGAAAGAGAAAAAGAGAGAGAATTGGAAGAAGCAGTTGATGCACTTGAAGATTGATTAAATCAATCCAATAGATTTACCTGCAATCTCGTAAACTCTTAGAATCTCGTCAAGATTTTCATCACTTAATCCTGCAGATAACTGATTACGGACGCGAGCCCCGTCTCTTGCAACCATTGGGAAAACTATGGCTCCAGCGACAACACCCAATTTACGTAATTCAACTGACAGTTGCTTTGCAATGTCAGATGCACCACACATTACTGGAATAATTGGAGTGGTTGACATCCCCAAATCAAATCCAAGAGCACTCATCTCTTTTCGGAATCGATTGGTATTTTCCCATAAACGTGCATGATGTTCAGGCTCCTCCATCAGAACCTCCACAGCAGCCTTTTGTGCTGCGGCGACTCCTGGAGGTTGGCTACCTGATAACAACCATGAACGAGAGTGGTTCAGTGCATGATTACGAACCTGTTCGCTTCCAGCAACTATACCCCCTTGAACCCCCAATGCTTTGGAAAATGAGCCGATTTCAAAATCAACTCTACCTTGAAGTTTGAAGTGATCAACTATTCCTGCACCACCATCACCGAGAACACCTTCACCATGACAGTCGTCCACGAATACCATGGCATCGTGTTCTTCAGCCAATTCAGTGATTTCTTCTAATGGCGCAATGTCGCCGTCCATAGAGAAAACACCATCCGTAATGATTAGCTTCCGCTCACTTTTTGAGTGCTCTTTCAGAACTTGTTCCAATGCTGAAACATCATTATGAGGATATACTGCTCTACTCGCCTTAGTAAGCCTAACACCATCTATGATTGAACCATGATTCAACTCATCAGATATGATGACATCTTGTTTTCCAGTCACAAGTGTTGGTATCAGGCCAACATTTGCAGTATAGCCCGCAGAATAAATCAGAGAGGCTTCCACTCCTTTGAACTCAGCAACTTTTTGCTCTGCTTCAAGATGAATGTCCATTGTCCCACTAATTGCTCTAACTGAGCCACTCCCAGCACCATATTTCTTAGTCGCTGCAACAGAAGCAGCAATCACTTTTGGATGAGTTGTTAGATTGAGATAATTGTTAGCAGATAGCATCAGCATTTCTTTACCATCAACTTGACAACTCGGAGTACTTGCAGATTCAAGAGTTGGCGGCTCCCATTGCAAATTTTGTGATTTTAACTCCTTGAAACGTTCCCGCATCCACGGAATGTCCCTCGCCATGATTCACAGACGGGGACTCGCTCTTTTTGCGTTGCGCACCAGAATTAGAATTGAAAAGAATGCAATCACTGAAGTTTCGCTATCTCAGATGCAAGAATTGGAAGCGCCTCTTCCCAAGTAGAAACAATCCCATAATCTGCTACCTTGAAGATTGGAGCTTCTGGGTCCTTATTGATGGCAACGATATACTTGCTAGTTCTCATACCAGCAAGATGCTGAATTGCACCGCTAATTCCTACTGCGATATACAGGCTAGGATTCACTGTCTTACCTGTTTGTCCTACCTGCATGCTGTGAGGTATTGGATCCCAAGCATCAACAGCGGCACGGCTAGCACCAACTGCTGCCCCAACCCCTTCAGCAATGGAATACAATTTGTCGAAATTTTCAGGATTACCCATTCCACGGCCACCCGATATTATGATGTCTGCATCTGAAACATCAAGCCTCTCACTAGCCTTAGCAATGGCTTCTTTGACCGCAATTTTCACATCGCCACTCTGTTGTACTGTTGCAGATTCCGCACTACCGCCATCACCCGCTGGTGAAAATGTGTTAGCACGAAGTGTAATGCCACAACTACCTGAAATGGTAACATCCTGCATCGCTTTACCAGAATAAATTGGATGGGTCATATTTAGCCCATCTGAAAGAGTCACAACATCTTGTACGACTGGTATGTTTCGTCGTGCAGCAATTCGAGATACTACATCTCTACCCTGAGCAGTGGCAGCCCCCATGATGACGCCTTCGCCAGCTGCTGCATCAAATGCAGTAGCCCAAGCACCCCCATCAAAAGTGGAAAAGCAATCTCCATTTACTGAGAGGACTTTACCGACGCCTGAAATTCCTGATGCTTCATCTGCACCTACACCCCCTGCACAGAGGATTGTTGGTGACACCCCCAATGAAGATGCCGCGCCTACCAGTTGGCGAGTAACTGCATGAAGTTGATTTCCTTGAGTTTCTGCTATGATTGTAATTTCCATTTTGATTCCCCCTACAACACCTTGGCCTCATCCCTTAGCAGACCTACTACTTCTGGAACACTGTCAGAACCCTCAAATGTTTTCCCTGGAGGCTTTTCTGCAGGAGATGTGTGCCCTTTGAAAGTGACTTGAGATGCTCCAGCATCACTACTAACTAAGTTGATTTGTGCTTTCTTAGACATCATAATTCCACGGACATTTGGCCTGCGAAGTTCGGACTCAGTTTTTGTGAAGGTGATTACAGCTGGATAATTCACCGTTACTTTTTCACTTCCTGACGCCGCTGGACGTAGATAGAACTGCTCAGCAGCGTTGAAATCGCTCACTTCAACCACACAAGCAGCACCAAGAATTTCTGCCACCCCTGGGCCGGTTGAACCTTGATTGCGATCTGCTGACTGTTTCCCACAGAACACTAAATCTGCACCTGATTCCTTAATTGCTTCTGCCAAAACTGACTGAACTTGATTTGAATCTAAATCTAACCATTCATCATTCCAAATTCTCACCAATTTCGTTACTCCTAATGCTGCTGCATCTTTCAAAACCTTGTCGGCCCTCATTGGCCCGAGAGTGATTGCAGTGATTGAACCGCCACCTGCTTCTACCAATTGCAATGCCGCTTCTAGAGCGTATTCATCATAGGGACTTGTAACCCAACTGGTTACTGCAGATTCATCCACCCTACCACCAACAACAGCAATCTTAGCATTGGTATCCGGGACTTGCTTCAACAACACGGCAATTTCTACCATGATGTGGCGACTTAGGATGCCTCTATGAACATTTAGATTAATCAAAAATATGTCAATTCTCTGCAATATTAAATCAATCAACTAAATGATGTTGGTTAATCACAACGAACGAGTGAAACTCTGGATACCTGTAATATGGCGCCCTAGAATCAAATTGTGAATATCATGCGTCCCTTCGTAGGTTTTTACCGATTCAAGATTCGCCATGTGACGCATAATACAATATTCATCAAGAATTCCATTTGCGCCGTGGATATCTCTTGCCATCCGTGCGATGTCCAACGCAATATCGACATTATTCATTTTTGCAAGTGATATGTGCTCAGGAATCCACGAACCATTGTCCTTCTTTCTAGCCAATTCAAGAGCTAACAATTGACCTTTTGTGATTTCCCTGAGCATCCACGATAACTTGTTCTGAACCAACTGATATGAAGCGATTGGCTGATCAAACTGAATTCTACTAAGTGCGTATTCCTTTGCGGAATGAAAGCAGGCTTGTGCTGCCCCAAGAGCACCCCATGAAATCCCAAAACGGGCGTTGTTCAAACATGAAAATGGACCCTTTAAGCCCTTGACCCCAGGGAGAATCCTGTCCTTAGGAATCTTGCAATCCTGAAATACTAGTTCGCTTGTAACACTCGCTTTGAGTGAGTGTTTTCCTTTCATCTCTGGGGCAGAGTATCCCTCATCGCCCGTTTCTACTATGAATCCTCGAATCACGCCCTCTAATTTAGCCCATACCACAGCCAAATCGGATGTTGTGCCGTTGGTAATCCACATTTTAGCACCGTTCAAGAGATAGTGATCCCCTTTGTCCTCGGCCCTAGTTACCATATCTCCTGGATTTGAACCATAGTCAGGCTCAGTTAATCCAAAACATCCAATTAATTCCCCTGTTGCCATCTTTGGGAGATATTTCTGTTTTTGTTCCTCGCTACCGAAATCCCAAATTGGATACATGGCCAAAGATCCTTGAACACTAGCAAAAGAGCGAAGGCCTGAATCGCCTCTCTCTAGTTCTCGACAAATCACACCATAAGCAGTGTATGAAAGGCCTGGGCAACCATATCCCTCAAGTGGCGCCCCTAGTACGCCCATCTCACCTAAAGAAACCCTCCACTCATCAGGAAATACACCTTCACTGCAAGCCTCTTCTATTTTGGGCAGAACTTCTTCCTCAACCCAATCTCTAACCATGTCCCGAACCATCAACTCCTCTTCGGTTAGTTGCGAGTCGATGTCGTAGAAATCAAGAGCCTCGTACACCATCAATGTCACCCTCAAATTGTCGGCGTATGACTTGGCTCATCAACCCTCCGAATGGGTTTTCCTCTACTTAGATTAATTCTTACCTCGTTTTGACGATTTGCGCGCCTTGGACCAATTAAGGTACATTTTCTGTAATTTCGGGGAACTGATGTATAGCAGACCAAGGAAAACTCCAGGAACTGCAATGATGACTAGCATGGGTGCAAGTGCTGAAACAATATTGTCAGATATTGTTGCTTTAGGGGGGTAGTAGTACACTATCCTTCCATAGGAAGTTACAGCAAAACCCGTTTCTTCCGTTTCTGACCAGCTACCTGCCATTGTTTCGCCTCTCATGGCAACATCTTCAACATCAGAATTATCCAACCATGGATACGCTAAGCCCAAGCCATCATCTCCATCGGTAATATCCCAATCTATCCAACCAAATGGTACAGTCTGAAGCAATACATGTCCATCTGACCTAGGATGTACGTCAGTGAATTCGCCGCCAATATTGACATGTTTTACAGCCACGTACGAATTTGAAGGTTTATTTGAATTAATTTCAACAACCCCTACAGATTGACCTAGGCCAACAGCATAGCAGCGCTCCCTCTCTGGATGAGGACAATCAACTGCCGCCCACCTAGTTCCCTCACTACCAAGAAGCCAGTGTAATTCATGTTGCTGATCTATTACTGCAATGCCATCTGATTCAGTTGTCATGACACAGATAGAGTGCATTTGATGGTGGCAACTCAAATCAAGTACATCGGATAATTTACTTCCATTCAAAGGGAAATATTCCGTATTCCCATTGCCATCCTCACGGAATCTCATTATCAGGCCGTCATCTCCACCGATGTAAGCCCAATTTCCGGAAGAATCCCAGGAAATGGCGTTTAATTGATGCCCCATTAAATTAGCAGTTGAACCAGGAACGTGAGTAATTGAGTGATCATCTCTAGTATACCTCACCATTGTGCCACCATCACCAACAATCAATGCCGTCAAACCTTGAGGGTGCCAATCAACATGATTCAATGTATCACCCTCATTTGAATTCAATTCAACTTCATTGGAGGGGTCCTTAGCAGAAATATAGTGTGCAAAACCAACAGCACCTACAAGAACAACATCTTCACCATTCGGAGAAACAGCAATTGCTTCAATACCCAAATCTGACTGACCAATCAATGAGATAGTGGTAACTTCAACTACTGATTCATTATCTTGTGCAATTGAAGTTGGCACCAATAAAATTGCTAGTACTAGCAAGACCAACCTGTGCCGCATAAATGGGGCCACCGGCTTCGCTGATTTATCCTTCACGGCTGTAATGTAGGGTGTAATGAGGAATAAGATTGAACTGATGAAGCCTCTCCCGGCACCCATGGAGACCTTTGAGGTTAAGCGCGGATTAGTTAAACAAGTGGCAGCAGATGGTGGATTGAATGCACTAGCATCCAACTATTTTGATAATGTAGAATCATCAGAAGATGACTCTTTTGAGGGTTCTTTTGGCATTTTGTCTAAAGTAAGTGGCCAATACAATGAGAAAGGCAAGTTGGTTGTAGATGTTGAACAGTTGAAAGGTCCAGAACTTTCAGATTTTCTTGATGCTGAAGGTGGCCGTGAAAAAGCAATGGAATCACGCCAGCGTTGGTCAGGATTCCTTGATCAAGCCACAGGATATACTGCAAAACAACGTGGTGATAAGGCTAAAGAAAGCGCAAAGAAAGCATCGAAGGCAAAATCGGCAATTTCCCAGGCTAAGCATTTCATGGAAATGGCCGAAGTGGATGAAGAACTCGCAAACAAAGCTGCAGAGCTAATTACAGAAATCGAAGAAGCGCTTCAAAATGGTGATAATTCCAGAGCTGCTAGTCGCGGTGAAAAACTAGGAAAATTATTCTAATGGTGAAATTCTATGGATGGTGCTCTAGACTCGCTTTCTCCTGAAGATAGAGAAAGGGTCACGGCAATGCTTTCTGGTGCCGATGAGGTTGTTGGGGTAGAACATTTAGTTGAATGTGTGTCAAATTCATCGTCTCATGCAGGAGACGGAATTATTCGAGCCTATGTTGGGTTCGAGCCATCGGGAAAAGCGCATATCGGTTGGAAGATAATTTCTCAAACTCTGAGGAAACTATTGGATGCTGATGTGAATGTTCTAATCTTTCTCGCGGATTGGCATGCATGGGTAAACGATAAGTTTGGGGGGGATATGGAAAAAATTCGGCTAACGGGGACCTACATGGAAGAAGTTTTTCGCGTACTACTTGGGCATCCAGAAGAGGGTGATGGAGCGGGGCAAATTCGGTTTAGATACGCTAGCGAATTAATGGATTCCGGAGAGTATTGGGCAAGAGTCTTGAGATGTTCAAAAAACATGAGTTTAGATCGTGTAAGAAGAACATTTAGCATCATGGGCAGGTCTGAGGACTCTTCTGATGGCGATCTTTCAAAATTCTTCTACCCTGCTATGCAAGCAGCAGATATATTCGAAATGAAAATCGATATTGCCCTAGGGGGAATGGATCAGAGAAAGGCGCACATGTACATGAGAAGAGTTGCGGATCGGTACAATTGGGTAAAAGCTACTTGTGTTCACACTCCTATTTTGTCGGGGTTAAAATCCTCAGGCGCTAGAATGGAATCTTTTGATCATAAAATGAGTAAGACTGACCCCGGTGGAGCAATTATTCTACATGATGGGGCAGATAAAATGAGAAAGAAAATGCGAAAAGCATATCTTGACCCCCAAGATGAAAACTCACCCGTGTATGAGTTGATTGAGCACATCATTTTCCCAGAACTAGGTAGTTTGACTATTACTCCAAAACCTGAGTACGGTGAGCCAACCACTTGGAATGACCTTGAATCACTAAAAACTGCATTATCTAGTGGGGAAATTCACCCCTTAGATCTAAAATTTGGAGTTGCAGATGCACTCGCAGATTCGCTTTCACCACTAACTGCTCACTTTGAAATAAATTCTGAATTGCTTGAACAAGTCAATGCAATTACCAGTTCTTAGTTAAATTGCATAATTAGGACTATTTTGCAATTATTGATATTTATGAAATTTTCAACTTATTATGTAATTCAACAGTTTTTCGTATCTTGGTGGGGCATAGTTCTAAAGTACTCGTCCAGCCCAAGCGGATTGGGTTAGGCATGATTGACGTTGGAATCGACGATATTGCGATTCATTTTCCCAAGATTTACTTCGATATGAAGGATTTTGCTGAAATGCGAGGTGCGGATTACGGTAAATTGAATCGAGGGCTTGGGCTTTCAGCTATGTCCGTGCCAGACAACCATGAAGATACTGCAACAATGGGGGCTAATGCTGTAACCAGACTAATAGATCGAAATGGACTAGATCCGCGAAACATTGGAAGAATGTATCTTGGTACAGAGTCCGCCTTAGATGGGGCTAAACCAACTGCAACATATATTCTAGATATGTTGACTCAGAGATACTCACACCAATACGGGGAAGATTGTTTCAGGAACTGCGATGTGGTTGATATGACATTCGCTTGTATCGGAGCAGTTGACGCACTGCACAACACCCTAGACTGGGTTGCTAGAGGGGGGGACAAAGATGGGAGAATTGGAATTGTAGTCTTCTCTGATAACGCTAAGTACGATTTGGAATCAAGTGGCGAATATACCCAAGGAGCGGGAGGGGGAGCAATTCTAGTAAGACATAATCCTCGTCTAATTTCAATACCAGATACTTGGGGAATTTCTACCACCCCGGTGCATGACTTCTTCAAGCCGCGAAGAGAAGTATCTCTCACTTCAGTAATTACACACGTTTTACAACTTGCTAAGGAAACTGGACAGAATCTCAAAGAAGGTCTAGCAGAGAGAATGGTGAAACATCTTCCAGAATC
>PBPH01000051.1 GCA_002725475.1 Methanobacteriota archaeon
ACCTCGATCTTGGTTATGTGGCTCATCCGGTATTTCTATGATGCCAGCCCAATCATCTGAAACAAGCAACATTTCACCATCATTGAGTAGAACTCCTCTCAAGAAATCTTTTCCAAGGAACTGTTCCGGAAGTTTGTATGTCCATGAGTGATTGGGAATATTCGGGTGGAAAGGATCAATTTTTTGAAGCAGAGTATCAATAATTTCCCAATCATATTCACTGGTAGAAAAACCCGCATTACAATGTACATCGTAAGTTGAAATGACGCTACCATCATTTTTATCCAATTTCACCCAACGAGATTGATCACAAAATATGTAAGAATCAATATTATCAACAATCGTAATAGGGTGTGCAGAGAATGATTGATTTCCCATATCTAGAGGCCACGACCAAATTTGATTTGCTTGTATGCCACTTTCAATTCCACTTGCCTCACTATATTTTATCAGGTGCGTCTGGTTATCAACAATGAAACCACTAGAATCCAAGTCTGTAAAGTGGAAATCATGGTTGAAATGTTCTTCAGTTCTGAATTCTACAGTGGGTTGGGGGGTGTCAAGGGCGTAGGATGATAGTGGAATTAGGCAATAAGATAGAGAAATCCATAGGATAATTAGGACCGCCCACTTGATTATCACCTGTAATCCACGTTTAGCAAGCCAAATTATCACACCAGTGAAAATTAGAATGAGAATAAATTCTAATCCAATCAATCCAACTTTTGTTGTACCTGCCTCCCCAAAAGCCCTAGATTCTGGGCGATCCCAAAATGGTTGAATGTAAATAGCGAGCAATATTGTGCCAACAAACATGGCTGCCATACTCCCCATCGAACGCCATTGTCCGACCATCGCATCTTTGAGCAGAGCCATTCGACCTTCGCCGGTCATACATGGCGCGAGCCGTAAAACCCATTTGAAAGAGAGGGTCCCAAGAGACAGTTAGAGGGGCTATCAGTGAGCGAAATTAGAGATTGGCTTGAAGGATTACGGAGTTTGGGAATGCGCCCAGGCTTGGAAGTAACCTCAATTCTTCTTTCTAGATTGGGCATGCCTCATATGAAATTCCCTTGCATACATGTTGCAGGAAGTAACGGTAAAGGTTCCCTATGTGTAATTTTGTCAAATTCCTTTACCCTATCAGGAATTAGCTGTGGTTTATTCACTTCACCACATCTTTGTTTTGTTGAGGAAAGAGTTCGAATAGATGGAGTTCCAATTTCATCAGATGATTTTGATAAGGTGTTATTCAAAGTTAAAGAAGCTGCTGAAATGGAGCCAGTTACCCTACCTTCCTACTATGAGGCAACATTTCTGGCAGCAATGGTCGCTTTTGCAGATGCTGGAATTGATAGAGCAGTCATTGAAACTGGCTTAGGGGGCAGATTGGATGCAACTCGTTTATGTCTTGCAGATTGTTGTGTTTTGACTGAAATTGCTCTGGAGCACACTGATGTTCTGGGTGAAACTTTGGGAGAAATAGCAGCAGAAAAGGCAGCCATTGCACGCCCAACGGGTCTTTTCATTGCAAGATGGAACTACGATGCATCTGTAAGAAAGGCCATTGAAGATGCAGTACATAGACCCACACATGCTTGTTGGTGGAGGTATGATCGAGCAATGACTGTGCCATTTACTAAAGCCGATGAGAGTCATCGCCCAGTTCCTGATATCGAAGGATTCGATGGTTGGTCATCCTTTCAACAGGATGCTGCTAGATTAGCTGAAATAACGCTTAGATACTTTTCATCACCTTTGACAAATGTTGAACCTAAAGAAATGGTTTCTAGTGCAGTAATGCATACCGTATGGCCTGGAAGAATGCAGTGGTTAGAATATGAAGGTGTGCCAATACTTCTTGATGCAGCACACAACCCATCTGGAATGGAGAAAGTCTGCGAACAATTGAGAGTTCAGATGGAAAATGACATTCATCCAACTCCTGGAATAATAATTATTGGTAGCACTCCACAAAATGATATTGTAGAATTTCTAAATCCACTAATTGAATTAATCGTAGAAGGTGAGGTGGAACATATCATAGTTACAGAACCTCAAAAGGGACGTAGGGATGCAATACCTTCAGCAGAAATTGTGTTAGAATTACAAGCGCAGGGTGTCCTATCAAAAATTGAGCAACATCCATTACCAGAAGATGCACTCACTAGAGCCTTGGAGATTGCTAAAAGTGACCCATCTCAACCCATATTGGCGTTTGGTAGTCTATATCTTGTAGGTAATTTACTTGAAGTGATGGGTTTGAATGATGTTGAGTCTATGACAGTCTTGCGCCCAGCCCCAGAAAAAAAATACTGGACTTGACGACACCATGATATGTTAGCCCCGACACGCTAATGATATTGGTGGTCACGGTGAAGGAGAAGCATCTAAGAATCCGCATTGAACAGTGCCTTGCTCTTGCCAAGGCTAGTAACTGCCCTAGAGCAAAATTTGGCTCATTATTAGTTGATCCTGAACGTAATGTAATTCTAATGGATGGATACAATGGTGGCCCTAGGGGTGGCGGAGATTTGTGTGGCGGAGACGTTTGTTTGAGAGATTCTGAGCAAGTAATTTCTGGAACACGCGTTGAGGTGGGTTGCCATCATGCAGAAATGAACGTAATTTGTAATGCAGCTGCAAATGGGGTACCCACAAAAGGAGCATGGATGATTGTCACTGGCGAGCCATGTATGATGTGCTCCAAGTTAATCCATCATTCAGGTGTGTCAAAAGTAATTGTTGTAGATGGTGGATTTGGTGGTGCAAATGGTGTAGACTACCTTGAATCTCATGGTGTGATGGTTCAAACAACTGAAGGGCCCAAAGATCCACGCGGTGATTTGAAGGAAGCATAGTATGTCTTGATGAAAATATCGGAAAACAATTTGAGGCTTCGTAATGGAATTACATGAATTACAAAACAAAGACATCCCATCCATTTGGCTAATTAATCAAGAAGGGCTACCGGGAACAGGGGAAATATCTGAAAAAGAAATTGCAGATTTACTCTCCATATCTGAACTTGCACTAGGGGCTTATGAAGAAAATGAATTAGTTGGATTTGTTCTCTGCCTTCCACCTAAGAAAAGATATGGAAGTCTAAACTATGCTTGGTTCAATAAAAGGTACGAAGATTTCCTCTATGTTGACAGAATAGCCGTATCTGAAAATCACCGAAACTGTAAAATTGGAACTAAATTATACAAAGAGGTAATCTCTCATGCTGAAAAAAATAACTGTCCTATTGCAGCTGAAGTTAGTTTGAAACCACCAAATCCTGACTCATTGAGATTTCATGAAAGAAATGGTTTCAATGAAATTGGGATACTTCATCACGAAAGTAAATCTGTGACTATGATGATGCGATTATCTTGAATCAATTCAAAGATTAGATACTAAATCTCTAAGACCTTACTGAAAAAGATAGGGTCAATCAAGAATGTTCTTCCATAAAAGCATCTAGTTGTTTGTATAAATCATTCACGTTGCCGTTATTGTGAATTACCACATCAGCCATCTTCCCAGTTGCGATTAATGCTTGCCCACTTTCATCATGAGCTACAAGTTCTGATTCTTCTTGTAGAGTAAATTGCTCGAATGTCTCTGCATCACCAGTGCGGCCTCGCTCAACCAATCGTTCCCATCGGAGTTCCCTCGGCGCCCTGATTTCCAATAATATGAAATCTTCTCTTTTCCGAAGTGCCTCTACTTCTGCAGGAGTTCGAATACTATCCACTGCATGGTTAGTTCCTTCTTCAATTAAATCAAGCAACATTTCTGCTAGAACTCCTGGCCCCCCCATTGCTCTGAGTTTTCTACCTCCATCGATTAGGTTGTCTCTAGTAATTTCACGTTGGTTTGAGCGTAACCAGTGGCGAATAGAATCTGAACAGGAATTAACGCCAAACCCTTTCGACTCAAACCACTCGATTACTGTAGTCTTGCCTGAGGCATTTCTACCGGTTAATCCCACCAACATCAACTAAGGGAAGAGTAGTTGGTTCAAAGAAATGCCTATGGTAATTTTAACCCCAAAATCGCCTAGTTCTGGCATAATTTAGTTCTGCATCATGTATTAATCGCATCATTAATTCCCGTTCTCCTTTTGGTACCTTTCTCAAGATTCTGGTAGCAGTGTCTTCTCCTACCCCTCGAGCCATTAGACAAATGAGGGCTTCAATTCCTCTTTGTCGAACAAGTTGGGCGTTACGCTCCATTCTTGATTGTACAGCATTATCTTCAGATGCTACCCATTCACTAAGACGATCTTCTAATCCTTCCCTCGCAACTGCTAACATTGTACCACCACATTCACAGTGATGGTGCTTAATTCCATACATGGCTACACGTGTTCTCATACGGGAGTTACAAGCAAGGCAAATTAGAACAGCTCTTTCATTCATCAATCTTTCTTCTAACCTTAGTTTCACTTCGGCATCAGACCAATTAGGTAGTAACAAGTCACGCTCACTTTTTGGTGAAATTCCAAGCGCTCCGGATGCGGTTTGTTCAATTCTAACCGCCCCGGCTTGGATTGCTTCAAGTAGAGAGATAGTGCCATCAACATCCATTCTATCGTGGAACAATTTGTCCAATGCTTCATCTAGAACTACGGTTCCACGATATCTATTGATAATTCCTTGCAAGTTTACCCTGCGAGGATCAATTCCTCGGTGTAATATCCCAAAGGTTTTGCATACCTGTACCAATCTTGCTCTCAGTTGCCTACCGTTTGGTATTGTCATCCACATTACGTCGCGCAAAGCTTCAGGTGGGGTTTCAGTGATCCACTTTACTATTCCATCCGCTGTCAGAGCTGGAACTTGAAGGGTAATTCTGTATGGGTCAACTATTACTCGACCACTCTTTCCATCGATTGTAGATGCCATCGCCTGAAGAAAATGAGCCAAAGTAGAGTTCACTTTACTTCCATGGCAGCAATTTAGTACCAAAGCATCGCGTCTAGATTCAATAGTCAATAATCTTGCATCAGGAATTGAACCTGTAGCATCCAAGTGTTCTGCAACACTTTGGGAGAGGGCCCCCAGTGAATTCTGTGAAAGTGGATAATCTGAAACAGGTCTTTGTGTGGGTAATCTAGAAATCCAAGAGTTAACTTTTGGACCCCAATCCTCGAGTTTTTGTTCTTCAATTTTCCAACCATGTTCGTCAGCAATAGCCCTCCTTAAGTTCCCGACTTCTCTAGCAACTTCTGCGGGAACCGGTGGCAATTCACCGGCCCAAACTGGCGCTGAGCTCTGATCCGATACTGGGCTTACGAGAAGTTCGCTCTTCTCAGGATCCGCATCTACAATTTCCCAAGTCCTGCCAGCCATTACGAATCTTCGAGGCTTGCCATCTTCTTCGCCACCAGATGAATCAAGTGAAAGAACAAATGTTTCATCGACATTTCCTAGTGCTCTGCGAGTAACTGCATCTCTTACTGCATAGCGAGTTTCATCAGCGATCATACTTAGATGATTTAGCATGTAGTTTCTACTTCTTGAACCGGAACTAAACCAACCATTTTTTAGATTATTAGGAAGTGATGCACGTAGCGATTTAGACCATATTGAAATCTGTTTATCAGTTACGTTTTCAAGTTCTTCAATCCTAGGTCTTTTGTCTGGTAAATCAGAACAATTCTGAGCGGCTTTTTCCCATAATATTGGGGGCCAAGTCAATGGGTCCGTGTCATGGGGGTTTTCTATAAGACGAACCAATCTTCTGTCATCAAGAATTCGTAAAATTTCTAGAACTTCATTGTCATCAATTTCGGTGAATAATGTTGCCCTACGAATTAGGGTTGAACCAGAATCTAGAGGAATAATTTTCTCAGAAATAGCTGTTAAAACCAATTGATTTGCTACAACTGAAAGAGGCTTTCTTCTCCATTCAACCCCTTCCAATTCGTTTGCCATAGCTCGTCGGGCGATAACCGCGCCCTCTCCAATATCATCAGCCTCCCAACAGAGTATCATTCCACGAGATGTACCTCCAAGAATATGTTCTGAACGCCCAACTCTTTGGAGCAATCTATCAACAGCGCGAGGAGATTGGATTTGGTGAACCTGCTTAATTGTACCAATATCAATTCCTAATTCTAGGCTTGAGGTACAAACTAGCGCATGTAGGATGCCATCCTGTAATGCAGATTCCATTTCATGACGTGTTTCGGCAGCCAATGATCCGTGATGAACGCCTATATTTAGATTAGAATCTAGTTTGGCTAATCTCTGAGATACTGTCTCTGCAGCATTCCTAGAATTAACAAAAATTAGACAGGGCGCACTTTCTCTTACTTTGCTAGATAGTTTGCGAAGTGCAGCCAAACCACGGGGCGATACATGTAATTCAAGTGAAAGCGCCCGATCTTCTCCTGTGGCTGGTTCTGTAACCACCTCTAGGTCTGTTGGCCTAGGTGCAGTCGCTACACACGCACTAGCAGTAGGCGAAAGTAATCGTGCCATTTCATCTGGATTACCAACTGTAGCAGATAGACCGATTCTCTGAACTCTGCGCCCACACAATTCATCAATCCTTTCTAATGCAATATTCAACTGAGCTCCTCGTTCTGATGCTGCAAGATCATGAACTTCATCGATAACGACTGCCCTCAGGTTCCTCAAACCTTCTCTAAGCCTACTTCCAAACAGAAGTAATTGACATGTTTCAGGTGTTGTAATTAGTAAGTGAGGGGGTTTTCTTGCTTGTTTTGTCCTTTGTGATTGAGGGGTGTCCCCGTGACGAACATCTGCGTTAAGGCCAACTGCGCTACACAAGTCAGCAATCCTTCTGTCAATGTCTCTGTTCAGAGCCCTGAGGGGTGTAATGTAGAGAATGCACATAGGGTCCCAAGCTTCGGTCAAGGCATTTGATAGCAACGGCATTACCACGGCTTCAGTTTTTCCGCTACCTGTTGGTGCGATAAGTAGCAGGTCTTCCCCAGCAAGAAGTTGCTTTTGAGAAGCAGATTGAATAGGCGTGGGGGTCCAACCTTTTTGTTCTGTCAAATTTTGAATTTGACTTGCTAATGCGCTGAAATCGGTTATCACTTTGCCACCCCTTACAGTGAGGTGGTGGGCTTGAGTGTGAAAAGGGCGCCGGCTAAATCAATAGTCGTCATCATCATCGTATTCATCATCATCATCGTATTCGTCATCAAATAGGTGGTCATCTTCAAATAATTCTGAACGTCCAGTGATTGCGCCTTTCATACTTACGAATGCAACGATTGGAAGAACAATCATTGCGATAATTATCCCTATCACTGCCAAGAGGTTCTGGCGAGCATTTTCCACCCACCCCATGCCCCAAGCATATTCAACAGAAATACCAACACTTGCACTGTTGTCAGTTTCATCAACTTCTATAATTTGATTATCAGCGTCTACGATGACAACAACTCTATCAACACCTTTCTCAGCTTTCCAAGTAGCACTGATTGGGATTGCTTCGTCAGCAATTCCATTGAGTTTTTGGGTTGCAAATGGTTCTTCAGAATCGCCTGAATAGAATGAGACAGAAAATTCCGTGAAGGTTTCACCTCCAAGATTGGCAACCCATGCAGTAATTTCAATTTCAGCGCCATTAGCTACAATTTCCTTATCTGCTGATATCTTATCAATAGTTAATTGAGCACCAAGAGCACCGAATCGAATCCATTGTAACTCATTGTCTCCATTCAGATCGACAGGTTCCCTAACGGGGTCACTCTTTGAATTACCTTCTGGAGCTAAGGGGTTTCCTGCAGAATCCCACCCTTCAATCCAAAACCCAACTTCATAGTCTTGTAGTGGTGGATTCATTCCATCACCAATCAAATCAACAGTTCCAGTCCAATTGATTGCCTGCCCATCTTGTAACATTCCAAGTAGTGAGGAACCCGAGGAAATTTGCCTCTGGTTTTCATCTCGAATTAACCAATGAACCCATTGTGGGCTTCCGGATAGGTCAGCATCTTCCCAACCAAGGAACATCACCGGCACCTCTTGCAATGCACTTGAATTTGAAATATCAATTACATCAATTGGTGCAAGTCTTTCTAGAACTCTTGGTGGAGCATGGTCTACATGAACCTGAAGTGTCGTTGATACGGCATCTCTAGTCATATCCTCACCACGACCAGGAATATTTCGAACCCCTGATAGGAATGTACGTGTTTCACTTGATGCTAACGTGGGAGCCGCACCTAGAGGAACTTCGATGCTGAAACCACCATCATCTGTTAAACTTCCATCTGACCAATATTGTACCCCATCAAAAACTTCTACAGTAATGCCCACATTCTTTGGTGCAGGGACATCACTACCTTCGTAAATCACCCTGCCGGACCATCTCAGGCGATCGCTTGGAACTACTCTACTACCGTCAGATACAGGTCCCATTCGAGGCTCCTGAACATCTTCAACAGTGTATGTTTCAGCATCAAGAACCAAATCATTTTCTACTCTGAAAGTATGTTCAGTAAAAATTATTCTACGTGGTTCCGGACTTCCCAATTGAGAGAATTCCAATGCGACATCTGATAAATCTGCATCAGGCCAATCCCAAGAAAATTGGAATCCAAATGTGACCATTATCCAGGGTAGCCCCGTTTCATTGGTAATCACTTCCGCTCCACAATTGTAATCAGAGATATCATTACAAGCAGGGCTAATCACTAGATACTCGTCATCGGTCCAAAAGGTGTTATTTACACCGCTAAAGGAAAGTCTTTGTTGGTCACGTTCAGGATCGGGACCTTCAAAATCAAATATTAATGAGATATCTGTAAAGTCGATGAGTCCATTTGCATCAACAAGTCCTAGGGTAAGATATTGTGTAGTTCCAGCAAAAGCCCTTTCCCCATCTTCATGGCCGGCCCAATGTAGGCCAGTAAATACTGAATCCATATCTTTGCGTGTGCGGTATGTTACTAGGTCGTAATCAAATCCGGGCCCATCAAATCGTAATAGGGAATTTCCTGCAACATCAGTTCCCGTGATGTAATAAGAAACACGAGCCATATTTGGATTACTCGAATCATCAATATAACCAAAGAAAAGTTTGTCAATATCATCAGTTGTATTAGTCATTGTTTGATTCAAATATTCTGCAGCATCGGCCAATCCATTTCGGTTAGAGTCGTGTTCAGCTTCAACCCAGTAATGCAGAGTTAATTCTTCAGGTGAGCCAACTTCGTCTTGAATCCTTATTCGGACCATTTGTTCATCCATTCCCGCTTCATATGCATTGTCTGCAGGGCTGGCATCAACTAATATTGGACTAGAAGCATCAACGCGGATAGTTCGCTGCCATGATGAATTTACAGGTAGAACCTTGAGCGGATCTCGTGGATTATCAATTTGAACTTCATAGAAGACACCATCAGGTCTGTCAATGGTATCAACCGCAACTGGAATGAAGAATTCACCATATTGATTGGAACGGTCCTTTGCCTGAAGGAAATCACCCTCTGTTGTTCGCTTAATCACTGCGACATCGAAGGTCGAATCAAGAGGTGCGTCTTCAGTGCCATCATACCAAACAGCACCCTGAAAATGAATGACCTCGCCAGCTTTAATCCATTCATTGTTTTCAATATCATCATGGAGGGCAGCCCCCTCGTTGTCACGAACTTTCAACCAACCAAGCCCATACGATTGATTGACTCTAATCCCAGCAGGACCAGTAGAAAGGAAGAGTGGCGTAATTCCTTGGTCATCAGTACAGGAAACTTTGAATCCAACATTATTTTGCTCAACAAAATGTGATGTTACTTTGAATGCCCATTGAATCTCCATAATTCCATTACTATTGTTTGATGTAGTTAGAGATGCATCAGGAATAATCCAATCTTCAGGATCATTATCCAATACGGTACCATCACTATTCCACGTGAGGCTCGGAGCATCATTTGATGGGGATGCGATGAAATCAAGGGTGGCGCTGGTTATTGAATTAGCATTCTCTCCTATCACATGTCTAGTGATTACTTTGTAGGAATCTATGGTTTCGTGCAATACCATATCCTCATCCCAACTGATGTTAAGGTTGACTGTTTGCATTGTGTATGTGATTTGGAAATTGTTAATGTCAAGCTTACCGGCATTTGAAGATTTTACTTTAATTGGTACGAGTATCGTGCCTGAACCCGTTGATGGTATTAGGTTGTTTAAAGAACTGACAAGTGAAGCACCATCAGCAGTTACAGTTGATAGCAAGGTTCCCTGTCTAGTCCATTCATCAGTGCCATCTCCCCCTATATCCAACTCAACATCCTTTGGAGCATTGGAGTATAGTGCCACCTGAAAATCTTCAAGAACTGGACTATTTACATTCCCAGAACCACCTGTGTAGAAATATATACAGAAGGTCAAATAATTGAAAGCAGATGAACCGAAATCAACTGATTGACCAGGTGTATTATGTACTAAATTTTGCTGAGTACTACTACAAGATGTGGTCGAAGTCAGCCATTTGACAACTAAGTAAGAACTTCCAGGGGTAGTGGCATTCCACCAAACTGTTGCTGCAATTGGCCGTGATGTAGTTGTGCCTCCCATGTAACTGTACATGCGCATGTAACCATTCTGCACGTACGAGCCGGTGTAACTGATTGAAACAGAATCTAGGATTGCTGCCACACCGCTATTTGTGCTGTTAAGATATGCTCTCCAACCAAGTTGATTCCCACTGTTTGTAAAAGTCACTTGAGAACCTAGTTGCGCGGATTTCCAAGTTTGTCCTCCATCATTGGTTACTTCATAATCAATGCTAGTTCCGGTGGGTTTCCAACTTATGGCTGCAGTTAGAGAAATAACATCAGTTGCCCGAGTAGCCGTAATCGCTGCAGAAGTGACAGTTGAATTTCCAGAAGGAACTCCCATTGAATATGCAACAGATCTTCCGCTAGTGATAATCTTGTGAGAACTTCCACTAGGGCATTGTGTATTGAAATAACAAGTCCAACCGATATTCCCTGAGTCGACACCTTCAATTCCTCGATGTGCTCGATTTGGAAATAGTATGTCTCCCTGGTGCTCATACCAATTTCCATCTTTTAGGAAAATCGAGTGCCAATTCTTTGCCTTACAGTAGTTGCTACTTGTGTAAGTACAATGAACATTAGCAGTCACACGATCACTAACAACATCTAGTCCACTCCCTTGGCCACTAGTAGTTGGTATACTCATCAATAGTTTTGTAGAGAGTGCAATAGTTGGGCTTGAGCGGTTGACATTCCATAGATAGTAATTGTAATTTGGATATGCATACAGTGCAGCAAGGACGTACATCTCTCCGTCAGTCGGATCAAACGCAACTCCCCCCATGTAGTAGTTGCCTGATACTGTCCAGTATTGATTACAAGACCAAGTTCCGTTATTGACAGTCCATTTTGAAATGTATCTGTAACTCCAACTACTTACCCAAACAGTCCCATCCCCGTCACTAGTAATATCTGATATGTAGTAGAGGGAAGTAGTTGTGCAACTGTTGTATTGAATAGTTACACTGCCAATTTGTGATCCAGTGCTAGAGTTATACCGATAGATTGTAGGGGCTAAGTATGCACTTGAACTAGACCACTGAGCAACATAGGTGGTGTTACCTTGAAAGACAGCCGGACCAGCATAGTTCCAACTACCTCCAGAGTAACTCAAATAGCTGTTTGTAGTTGCCCCTACCAAATCTGAAGTGGCAGAACTAATTGCTCCTCCAGTGGTGTTGTGGGTTGCCCCAACCGAGCTAGAAATATCATTTGAACTAGTTAATGTCCAACTAGCTTCATTCTGTAGTTCTCTCAGATATGCTTCATCATTATCAACATCTATGCTGTATTTGTAGTCACTTGCGAAGTATGGCACATTCATTTGTCCATCAGTAGTAGATGGGCCGCCGAAATCCGAATTACTAGTTGCGTTAGCCCAACTAGTCATTGAAGGGGTGCCTGTGAGGCTGAAAGATGCTGATGTAACCTCTGCTCCAAAAGGCAAATTTACCCCTGCAGTATCACCACTTCCAGAACCTGCAAAGGTGTGTGAAAAACTGGTACTTCCATCAGCAAATTGGGTTTCTGTAGTTGCAGCAGATGCGAACGGCAGCAAAGAACAAATGAGCATTAGCGTAACTAAATTTATTGCGATAGACTTGATTCCTCGAGTCGTTCGAAGCATAGGCGGTCCCCTAGGGACCGTTCGGAGTTCCATTTCAATGCTTTGGGTATTAGATGAACACACTTTTACCAAAACAGTAACAACAAAGATGCTTTCGAAGAGGTTGGATTGCGATGTCGGGAGCAAGGCAGTGGAAGAAATTCAAGCGGGCAATATCAAAACCATTTGAAGATGCGTGGGAGAGGCAAAGAGCCAATCATTTGGTCATCCTTGGAATGTTATCAGTGTTAGCAGTGGCATTGGTTGCTTGGGCAATCGCATTTTTCATGATTTTCTCTTCAAACGCACAACAGGAAGCCAATAGTTGGGAGAATTACACCGCTGTAACTTGGGTTGGAGTAATGCTAGCATTCGTGATTTTGATATTTGTGATTCCGGAATTTTTCCACTATTTGGGTGTCAGGAATTCTCTAGTTGAGATACTGGAAACAGATTCTCGGGCCGAGTTACAGAGCAACAAGCGAGAATTAGTGGAGGGTGTCAAATTACTTTCTGGTGCCTGGCCAGCGCGTTATGAGGCAAAAAAGCTAGAACTTGGGTTAAGAAAAGAGATGCCAGATGGCATGGAACTACCCGAAAATGATGGGGGTTGGATTAGTAATTGGTTCAGCACAAAAAACTCCAGATTTGTCGATCGCTTTCCAGATTCTACATTGTTACAAGATCCAGGCATTAACAAGATAATAATTGGTGTATCATTTACTGGACTATTTCTATTTCTTTACAACGCCACTTTTGGTTTAGCGAGGGAGGTGGTGGGTGGCCCCAGAAATATGACTGTGGATTTTACAGCAATTGCTAAAGGTTCAGAATACAGTGCTACTTGGGCTCCTCACATGGATTTGATTGGCACGCTCATAATTCTAATGCTTGCTACCATTCTATTCATGACCACTCCAACTCCTTCAGAATACTCTGAAGACACTAGCGATTCTAATTCCGAAGAGGAGTGATGGGAGCGAAAGGAAGATGGCCAACCCCTTGGGCTGGGCGCGTGAAGCGCTTCTTGCAATAGGCTTAATCTCGCTACTCGTGGTTGGTCTATGGGCGGCGACCGGTTCCCTCCCTCCAATGGTTGTGGTAGAATCATCATCAATGATGCACGACTCTGAAGGTGAGATAGGCGCTATAGATCCTGGTGATTTGGTATTAGTAATGTCAACCAATCGTAGAACAAATATCGTTAGTATGGCGGAAGCTATGGAAGAGAATGGGCAATGGGAGGGCTGGGTTTCGCATGGAAAACCAGGTGATGTGATAATTTACAAAAAGAATGGTGGAAATGATACACCTGTGATTCATAGAGTAATTCTTGAAGCAGTTGCAAATCAAACATTAACTCCGACTGATAGGGAATTAGGTCTTTGTTCGGAGGGTAGTTGGGATCCAATTAGTATCGACGCAGATGGTGATGCAGGAACTTGCGTACTTACATGGGATGCACCTGGCACAACAGTAAGGAATCAACCCAACATCAATTGGACGTTTGATGAAATCACTTGCCCAGGTAATCCTCACGGATTAATCGTTCAAGAATGGGACCCCGGTCATGCAGGTTACCTAACTCTGGGTGATAACAATAGGTGTGATGTTGATCAAGGTGACCGTGCCTATCAACTTGCAGGCGGGCTAACCGATGAAAATGGCGACAGAGTTGAAGCCGTACGTTCAGATTGGGTTGTCGGTGTTGCTGGAGCAGAGATTCCGTGGCTGGGTACAGTTAAGTTGGCTGCCTCATCAAATTCAGCCCAAGTTACAGGACATTCATGGAGAATGCTTGGTATCAGCGCAATAATATTACTAGGTGCGACGTTCATGGTAGAACAAGTAACTGAGAGATTATTGGGAAGGTCTCCCGAAATCTCCCAAGCCATGTTAGAAGAAGAAGAATGAAAATTCCATCTTGCATTAAATTAACAGTGGCCAAATAATCATAATCAAGAACATAAATAGTATGATTAAACTAGAGAACCCCGAAATTCGATTAACAGTTTTCTGTACTTTTAGAGGATGTGAGTTAGGTGAGAATTTCGCAAAGAATGCCAAGTAGTCATGCAATCTGTCTTTGAGAAGGTGGCCCCCATCGAATGGTAGTAATGGGATTAGATTAGCAAAACCAAGGAGCACATTCATCCAAATTATCCAAAAGAGTAGGTGTAGCAAGGCAGAAGTTAGAGTTGGGCCGATAAAAGAATCTGTAGTTAGCAATTCTGCTTCATTTGGATGCATGATTTCCCCCTTGAAAACGATTGGACTAGAAATGATTTGTAAAGGCTGTAAAGCGAAACCAAAAGCAACACTGAGCGGATCTTTAGGGGCATCATGTGCGAGCGGACCTGCCAATCTTTTAGCCCCTTCTCCATTTGAGGCAAGTCCACTTACTCCTAGAAATGCATCCCCTTCAGAAATTCCATATGCATCGATTATCGCAGGGTCTGTTCCTTGTTCAATCGCATATTGATAATGGTCTGCTAAGGTCAAAGAAATTTCTCTCATCTCTCTATTTCCTTCTTCGTTTGGTAGAGAAAGAACTGTGAGAGTGATGTTGTCACCTGCCTTATGTGAATCAAGGAACGTAGTAAATTCAGAGTAATCACTGACCTCGGTTCCATTTGCATGAGTGATAATTTCCCATGGCTGTAATCCAGCATCATCTGCTGGTTGTTCCACAATGATTCCTTCTGCATGTACTCCTGCGATAGTCGGAGTCATAGTGTTGGCAACCAAAGCCAAAATGAGAAAGCACAGAAAACCACCGTAGATGTTCACCGCTGGGCCGGCCGCAAAAACTCGCTGCCGCTCTTTTCTGGGTGCCCGTAACAATTCGCTCCCCTCGGGTTCTGCAAATGCCCCAATTGGAATCAATCCAACGATTAAAAGCCCAAAACTCCGCACTCTCATTCCGTGTGCTCTTGATAGAATCCCATGACCGTACTCGTGAACAACCAATGCTACGATTAGACCAATTAAACCCCAAAACAGTGGAATCGTGGGTGTAATTCCTGGAATTAGTAGCAATTCAGACGGGGTTGCAGAGGGGACATCTGAAGGTTTTGCCAACATCAAAATGAAATTCATTGTGAAGAGTAATAGAACGATAGCACTAACTAATCTGCAAGTCCATAACCCTACTTCTCCAAATATCCTCCATGCTTTACGAGGTTTTGAAATGAAATCCAATACCTTTTGTCCTCTCTCCGTCCTAATCATCAATAGAATCCCCAACACGCGGCTAGCATTCCATTTGTCTAGAATGCCGTTTGTTTCAAGTTGTTTGAGTAGATAGTACCAACCTACTATGATCAGTATAGACCAATGAATTTGAACAGCTAATATTCCTGCAATAATAAGAAAAATTAACCTAACATATCTGGATGGACCAGCATCAACCTCTTCCTGCACATACCTTGCTCAACTCCTTCTGTTTTGAACCTGCGCCCGTTCATCAAAGGGTAGTTATCAAAGAGGATGAACTCTACCCGGCCAATATGGAGGAATCCAGATCAGCTAGAATTTCCTCTCAAAGTGTTGAGCGCCGGCTTTCAGATTTGAAGCGAGAAGTGGATGCAATCAAGCGCATATTATCTCAAGCATCTCTTAATCGTTTAACTGCAGAAGTTGAGCGCCAAGAAACTGACATCAATGTAATTGAAGAAGATTTACACCGTAGTATCTAGAAATTTATTAATCAGTGGAAGATTCATATTTCTCATTTTCATTCAAATATGTCATTACTTGTTCAAAATAACTATCTATTAATTGTCTGAGAGAATCTTCACTTACACTCACTCCCCTAAACTCTGTTATGGATTTATCAAAACGCAATTTTATATTTTGTATGATCTGCAGCGGGTCATCATTAGCCGTTGCTTTTCGCCAATCTCTGTCTTTCAATTTTATTGATTCATCATAAGGAAAAACAACACTAGCAATCCTCATAATGATCTTGTCCCTGCGTAACCTAGTGAATAACTGCTTAAAAGCTTCATTTAGTTCATCAGTACTTTGAATTTGATTTTTTATTTGCATGTATAAGATAATACCCTCAGCAAATTCACTGGGTTTTTCTGGTAATCTCAAACCACTTCTCGAAGAAGTATTGAATCCCTTAATTTTGGGAAAATTCTTTGCTAACTCTTCTTCAGAAATCTCTTCTATAAGTTGAGTATTATCAATTAAGACGCGTTTTGTTTGTTTAGGTGGTTTATTTTCCTTACTTGTATTGTACCCAAAGATTCTGTCGAAGAGCCTGATTCCTAAGGATCGGGAAGATTTTGATTTAATGGATTTTGATACGTTTTTATTATAATTCGATGATCTATTAAATTCATAATTTGGTTCATCACCAACTTTCCACTTGGATGCTCTTCCAAATGCTCTCTTTGGAGACAAAGGAAATGTCTCACCACCCGTTCTAAATTCCATAAATTTTTGTTGAATTGTTGGAGTTATAGTTTGGGCTAGGGGGGGGTCATCGATAGAAATGTTACACCAAATTAAGAATCTTTTAACATTAGTCCAATTTTCTGGATAATTCTTTCGGTATGGGGGGTGGCCAAGTATTGCCTGCATTACCTGATTTCTTGCACCGTTACATAATACACATATCTGTATTTTATTCTGAAGTACATTTACACCACCGAGTCCAATAGGATACACATGTTCAGTATTGTGATTTGCACCTTCAAATCTAACCCCGCATAAAGGGCATTCAGCATTTGAATTTACTAGGAATGTCACTCGCTCTCTTGATAAATTACTACGTGTTTTCGCCTTTTCCTTCTTATTTTCAAGGAACTTCTTGGCATCTTTCAAGGTATTTTCATACCTTTTCTCCAAATCGAACATATCAGTCATGATGCCACCTCTTCTTCGGAGATCAATTTTCTATATTCTTCAAGTTTTGTTGAATGTTCCTTGTTGTTAGCCCACTCATTCCAATCTGCCCTCATTTTTTCCATTGCCTCATCATTTACAGGAACTAAAGTAAATTTACCTGATTCACGTGAAATCAGCAACAATAACATCCAATCCATTTCGCAACCTTGAAGGTAAAGTGCAACCTGTTTGCAGTAATTTGTCTTCCACTTATATCTGAAAATTGATTGTTGATTTTCATCTTCAACTTCAAATGGGAATAACTTGAGAGTCTTTGTTTCTACGGGAATTCCTTGGAAAGATAAATCCGGTGTCCCACTAACTGTCACTCCCAATTCTTTACACTCAAACCAAATCCGCTCTCCAGAACTCCAATCATCAGAAGAGATATTCTTGAAATTGGAACTCAAGAACTCATCAAAAGCATGTCCAATTTCAATTACCCCAACCGGAGCAGACCTAATTGGCCTAATCTTCAACTTTCTCCATTCTGCAATTTTAGATATGACTTGCTTGAATTTTCGATAGTCTTTCAAATCAGATACCCGCAAATACCTAGTCTTATAATTATACAACTCAAATACTTCGGGAGGCTTCATTTCAACTCTATTCAATATTTTTTCAAGTTCTCGACCGGCTTCTTCAGCAATACCATCAGCTATCGGATTATCTATCACTCCGATTTGCCCCTTACTAATGGTGTGGTGAGGGACAAACTCCCATTCAATACCGTTTAGGAATTTGTCAAACCATTTTTTTGAGTCATCGGAAACTTTTGAAAGTTGCCTTGGTTGTCGTGTGCAGTGAATTTCAGCAACATTAGAATCAAATTGATCTCCACAATCTCTACATCTCCATTGGTATGGTTTTGATAAATAACGGGAAGTAGGTGCATTTCCATCATTTTTCTTTCCTTTTGCAACTTTTCCGCTTTTATTGACGAGCGGGCTGTTCTTGTTTGTTAGGATTAAAGGGGGTTGTCCAGAAGCTGTAATAATGACCAAATTCTTTGCAGGATTCGTGCCCTTGGAATTCTTATTTTTCCACACCTTTGATTGATATTTAATAGCCCCCTTTGGTGCCTTTCCATCTTGTGCAATCCAAAGTCTAACAAGCACCAAATCATCATGGATTTTTTCTTCTATGTCATTTACAACTTTATGTTCTTCAGAGCGATTCTCGGAATACCAATCTTTCCAATCTTTCAATGTACCCTCTAGCATATTTTCACTTCATGATGAGCACTCTGGGTGCTCTAATCAAGCATTGAAAAGAGGCGACCCTATTTGAACTACAACCTATGAAGGATTAGAAAACAAATGTTAGGGGCGATTTTTATCATCTACTTGGAGGCCGGGTTTCTTTGAAATATATATTCTCCACCATGCCTTGAGAACCCCACTGCCATATGACCAGTGTAATAGAAAAGTCATTACAGGCGCAACAAAAACGGTTGCTAATGATCTTGACGGCGAACTTCCTTTTGCTGCACCCAACCAACAAATTAGCACGTATATATAGGCAAGACTTACTGGAAGATGCACTGATGTTCTGGGGTGCCCAAATGGTACAGATGACGTTGAAATGTCCCAGAATTCAGGCCATGCGAGGCCGCCATTCATGGCACCCCAAACAAAAGCGACTAATGCAGAAACAACTAGAATGGGAAATAGTCCAACAGCATCATGGCTCCATTCCTTCATTCCAGGATGAATCTTACTAGCAAGAATTCTGACAAGACCATAGTTCTGGATTTGTTTCCTTACTCTAGAGGGATTTCGTCGTCGGTGCCACATAATGGCAGAACGGTCCGTCCACAATTTGTGCCCTGCTTGTTCTATTCGATAATCCAACATAGCGTCTTCACAACCAATTGCCCCATCATCGAAACCACCAACTTCGTCAAGAACAGATTTTCTGTAAGCAGCATTTACACCTGGAAGTTGTTTTGCCGGTTCTAACTCAACGGTGCCTCGTTTTCCATAAACCGTTCCTGCAGTAACCCATTTTGAGCAGAACGTCACATCAATAACTCTCTGCCAAAATGTTGAGCGACTATCTGGGGGTGCGAAATTGGGCCCACCAACTCCTGCAACCTCATCTCGGTCAAACCATGAAATTAATTTCTCAACCCAATCATCAGGAACCCAAACATCATCATCCGTGAACATTACGATATCACAATCTATTTCCCTCAAAGCAACATTACAAGCATCAGCTCTGGTACGAGAACCTTCGTCATCTACAAATCTTGCCCCATTTGCCAATGCAACTTCTTTACCAGGATCATCAGAAGGCCCTACGACTACAACATCCAGTACCCCTTCTTCATCAATAGGCCATGTTTGATTACTTAGCCCATTAAGGACAATATCCAATTCTTCGTGATTACGAAGACTAGGGATGATTACGCAAACTCGCATGCCCTCATCACCACTCCCCATACAGGGCCGACTAGGGTCCGCATTTCAAGGCTAATGTGTTAAAGTCATGCACAGAGAGGTTTGATTAGGGATGTACTAGTGTGCGGTTAACATGAAATTAAGCCATTTACTGTTATTGATATTGCCGCTGGCGGCCATTAGCCCAATGTTGCAGTTAGGTGACAGTAATCTTGAGACAATAGAAACCCATAATCAATCAGCAAAATCCAGTTCAATTATGGTAGTGAATGAAAAAATAAATTGGTCATTTTCAAATGGCGACTATATGATTTATGATTCGACTAACATGTCTGAAGATATGCGCTCGAACATGGCAGGAGACCCTCATTGGGATCAAGTTGTTCTTAATTGGGCGGATGTAATCCGCATCGATTTTCTCCAAGATGAGGCATGCACTGTCGCATCATATAATGGGCAATGTCATAAGAGACAAATGAAAACCCAAATGAACATTACAGGCGAAAACAACACAAATAATGAAAAGATGTCAATGAATATTTCAATTCAGAATACAAATTTGATTCCTTTAACCTATTCTGGTTGGGAAGTGGAGATAATTGAAACAAATACTAGGATGTGGATGGGTGAATTGACTACAGGGCATTTGGAGTTTAGATCAGATAGATGGGTAAACTCAACAAATGAAATTGAGACCACAGGTTGGCAGTCTAATTACACTGTAGGCACATCTTGGAATGAGCATACACATACTTGGACCAATTCTACAACTGAAGAATTTAGCGAATTTAATCATAGTGGGAACTGGATGCCAAATTATTTCACTGACTCTGAGTCACTCGATGAAGAAAAAGATTGGTTCTATGATGCCACACAAGAAGTACCAGTTACGTTCAATGGATACAATTTAGCAAACAGCGCAGGATCGAGCCCAACTACGTTAGATGGGATTTTGCTTGAGGTATGGGAGGACGATAAGGGGAATCTAATCCAAGAGCAATCTGAACATTACGGGGAGTATGGATATCCTTTATCTATGGCTGGAGGCGATATAACTGAACTCTACCATTCTTTTGGTGCCACGATGGGTTCTGACACCGATGGTGATGGTGTTAGCGATGGCTCAGATTTATGCCCAAATACTCCTCCTGGTTCTACGGTGGATTCTGATGGCTGCACTTGGGACGAAAGAGACGATGATGGCGATGGGGTGTTGAACCCTGCTGATAATTGTGCAGACACAACCTCATCGATGACAGATGTCGATGCGCAGGGTTGCGCCTATGAACAGCGGGATGATGATAGCGATGGAGTGCTGAACCCTGCAGATCAATGCCCAACTACAGCAGCCAATTCTAATGTCGATAGTAATGGGTGCGCTCCTTATCAATTGGACTCAGACAACGATACTGTATCCGATGCTAATGACAGTTGTCCCGGCCATGATGATTTAATTGACGTTGACGGCGACGGAACTCCTGATGGGTGTGATACTCTAATTGATAATGATGGAGACGGAATCAGCAACGCAGCAGATTTGTGTGAAGGTCATGATGACTCCATAGATATTGATCAAGATGGGACCCCTGATGGTTGCGATTCATTAATCGATTCAGATTCAGATGGGGTTGCGGACAGTAATGATCTATGCCCTGGTCATGATGATAGCATAGATGTAGATAGCGATGGCATTCCAGATAATTGCGACTCATTAATCGATTCAGACTCAGATGGAGTTTCAGACGGCACCGATGCTTGCCCTGGTTTTGATGACAGTGTTGACGCAGATTCAGATGGCATCCCTGATGGTTGTGATGACTTCGTCGATTCGGATTCAGATGGGGTTGCAGACTCAGATGACAAATGCTTGGGATATGATGATACTATTGATTTAGATTCTGATGGCATTCCTGATGGTTGTGATTCACTACTCGATTCTGATGGTGACGGTGTTTCTGACACAAACGATCAGTGCCCAGGTTACATCGATAGTTTTGATGCAGATTCAGATGGAATACCAGATGGTTGTGATGATTTAATTGACAATGATGGAGATGGTGTCTCTAATGGTCAGGATTTGTGTCCAAGTACTGATTCTGGTGTCACAGTGGATGATACCGGCTGTAAGAAGATAGTAACTTCTTCTACTTCAGAGGCAAGTGGGGGCTTTTCTCCAATAATGGCAGGAGGATTGATTGCCGCAGTGATTGTTGCTATATTGGTGGTAGTATTCGTCATGAGACAAAGAAGCTCTCAACCCAGAGTTGATGAAGGGATTCCTGATTTGGGGGGCCCTTCCGCAAAACCAACAAGTTCACCTTCTGGTAACGCCTTCTCTCCATCTGTTGCTGCCGCTCCACCAATGCCAGCGCAGCCTCACCCATCGCAATCAGGAGAAGTACAACCTAACGGATACGAGTATCTCGAACATCCTGCAAATTCAGGTAATTGGTGGTATCGAACCCAAGAGAACAGCAATTGGTTTGAATGGCAAAGATAAGTTGCCCTACGGGCAAATATTACCCATTCCGCCATCCGAAAAGATTTGAAAGCACCCCCTCCTCTGAGGTTTTGGTTATCATGGCTTTAGGTAGCGGTATTAGATTGAACAGCGCAATGAGTATCTTATTGGTGGCTCTACTAATTTTGGGTGGGATGGCTTCTATGTCATCACTCGAAATGAGCGATGCTTCTGCTTCCGGTGGCAATGAAAATTCTGATGACAGCTCATCTAAAAGTAATTTGAAAGCGGGCTCCAATGCCGAATGGTTGGACAAATGCAAAGACTACAATCTAGATGATTCGAAAGCAGATTGGTTAGGTTTCAATGAAAGAAGCAGAACAGATTTTCTTAACATTCACCGATTGCAAGAAGTTTCCGAAGATGCTGAGGGAAGAGAATCTGCTGGCAACAATACTGCTGAAACAGAATCTGATGAGGTTGATTGGCATCTACCAGATTACGTTACTGTGGTTCGTACGGAGGTAGGTTATACAATCTCAATCATTGATGCTGGTGTAACGAATACTGAGAACTATACTGAAGAGGAATTTGCAATCTTTCTTGAGAGATTTGGGTGGGAGTCTGAAGAAGACGAGTCCGCTGAAAGGGAAAGAGATAGGGGCGAAATCCGGGAGCGGGTAGCGGATTTGAGAGAAGCCTGTGAAAATGGTGATGGCGACTCTTGCCGAGAATTGCGTGGCTTGATGGAACGGTTCAGACAAGAGTACGACCAGAGAGATAGGCATGAGCGAGATCCTCCTGCACTGCGTCTTGATCATCTTGATGATGGCACTATTATTGCTCATAGGGAATTCAGCGATGGCTCTATTCAGTACGATATTATCAGCACAGCGGATGATGGTGAGATTACCGTGGTTAGAGTATCTGCATGGGGTACTGAAGTGATTCACCCACAAGAAAAGGGTGAGCACCGTAAAGGAGAGTTTGAGAAGAAAGACACCTCTGACGCATTCCATAAATTCTCTTCATCTATGTCCGAAGAAGACATCAAGAAAAACTGTCAAGAATTCTTTGGCGACTCCTCACCAAGAATGGATATTGATTTCGATAGATTAGATCGAGTTCCAGTAGAACAAAAATCTGAAAGAAGATAATTTACATTATTTCCTCCTTCAGTATTCAGTACTTTCGCGTAGCGAAGGCTTTTGTACCCTCTTCAAGGAGAGGCAATATCGAGGGGGCGTGGGCACCGACATGATGAATATTACAGCTAGGCAAGATACCTTTAGAATGGTAGTCGATATCTTATCCACGTTGGTTGAAGAGGCGCGCTTTAATTTTGAGGACGACAAACTTGTAATCAGAATTGTTGATCCTAGTCATGTAGCCATGATTCAAATGGAAGTTGACTCGGCAGCGTTTGAATCCTGGGAGGTCGCAGAAACAGTGTTGGGCTTGGAATTATCTAAAATTTCCAAACTAGTTCAACTGGCTGGTGCGGGTGATTTAATCGTTATGAATTACAATGACGCTGTAGGAAAGGTAGAGTTCCAAGTTGGCGAAATTCAAAGGACAATCCGCCCACTTGATAGACAAAATATGCAGGAGCCAAAAGTACCGGAACTTGATACCAACATTTCAGTTAGCCTTACGGGAGCAAAGTTTTCTCGTGCCCTCAAAGCCGCTGATCAAGTTGGGGATTTGGTAACGTTCTCAATAGATCAAAACAGATTCAGTGTCAATGTGACTGGTGAATCCGATGCTGTAAATGTTAGTTATGAATCCGGAGAGTTACAAGAGTTAGTTTGTGATAATCCTGTGAAAAGCCAATACAGCCTTCAATACTTGCTTCCACTGGCTAAGCGAATAGAAGCAACAGTTGAAACAGTAACAGCCAAATTTGGTGAAAACTATCCCCTAAGGCTTGAATTTACTTTCGCCGACGGTGGTGCGAATGTCATTTACTTCCTAGCCCCAAGGGTCGAAGGGGACGCGTAATCAACTAAGTTTTCTAGGTGCGCCCACCGGGATTTGAACCCGGGCGAAGAGGTTGGAAACCTCTGATGCTACCCCTACATCATGGACGCGTTATACCGCCGACCAAGCATTTGCCCTTAACCGCGTCTATGCGAGCCTTGATGTTCTATGGCCTCTGCACGGTGTTTAATGACACCTAGAAATTGGTTCGGCGTTGCCCTAATAATTCTCTTCTTGCCAGTCAATGCCCCTCTTTGGGAAACCGTTTTTGAATTATTTTCAATGGATATTTCTGCAATTCCAATCGTTCCGGTAATATTTTTATTCGGTCTAATTATACTATTTTACCCAGCTCGCGATAAACAAACAAGTGATAATCCCAATAATGACGAAGAGGAGTGAAAATGGATAGCCCTTTTTCATGATGAGAATCTACCTGCAGATGTTGAATATAATCCACCATTTAGAATGATTTCAAATTTTTTCAGCAATTGCTAATGTGTTGAGTTGTCCATTAAGAAAAGTTTTCCATCTATGGATGTTGAAAGTATGCTTTTTTCCTTCAATATTGATGTTAATTACATTCTGGCCTTCAACTTCAAAAGATTGGGGCGGAAGTCCCATTCCAAGGCCTATAGCCTTTTGAACAGCCTCTTTAGCTACCCAAACATCGGTAGTTCGTGAAGATGCAATTTCTTCATCATTATCAAATAGAGATTCTAAAATCATTTTTTCTTCACCAGAAGACATCATGCTGAGAAGATTTCTAGGGCGGGTCATAACTGGTTCGAGATCTAAACCAATATCAGCCCCCTTAGGGCCCAATGCGGCAGCCGCAAACCCGCCGCTATGGGTGATTGTAATGGAAGGGGCATTTGGGCCGATTAGCCGAGGTCTTCGAAAATCATCACGTTCAATTATGAATGAATTAGGATTACGCCCACTCTTCAACAATAGATACTCGATTAACCAACGTCCAGCAGCATGTTCTTCAGCTCTCTTAGCAGTAACAAAACTCTCGGCTTCGGATGGATCGACGAAAATCAGATTCGATATATTTGGAACTGGTTCGGTAGGGTTAGTGGGTCGAACTCTAATCCAAGCAGCAATGGTGTCTCTTGGGCACCCATCAGGAAGATCAAGAAAAGCCGGTTCCCCATACTTCAACCACATGTTAATTCCTCAATTGATAAATTAATTTTTTAATTGCGATTTAGTGTGAATTTTTCCGCATCTGATAGCGGGGCCATTCCCTTTAATCTAAGGCCATTCAATGCCAAAACTGGTTTGCCATTCTGATTAATTATCAAACCGTCGTGATTTGTGATTCCACCTTCATCTCCACCGATTCTAAGGGTGCGTATTCTCAATGTATCATTTTTTTCTGATTTCCGAATCAATTCAACATGGTCTATTCCAATTGGTAGAGATTGTAACTCATCAACTTCCATTGCTGCCATACCCGCATTTTGGAAACAAGCTTCGATTAACATTGGTTGTGCTTCCAATTTCATCATTCCATCAGCAAATAGATTGGTATCAGGTAATTGATTTCGATTGAGTGCAATTCCATCAATCCCCTGCATTTCTTCAATCTGACAACCACATATTATTCCACCATGGGATTGGAATTTCGGCCCGTGGAAGAATCGTTTGTATATGAAATCAGGATTATCTGGGGTGCCATCTTGAGCAGGGATTCCTATTGATGGTAGGTGCAATAATCCTCGATCAGCGCCAACCTTTAGCATTCTAACAATACCTTCGTGATGCACTCTTGGCTCTCCAAAGGTTTCCCCCGACTTGTTAATCAAATCAGATTCTAGATGACATGAAATCCAAACATTATCATCATCCTGCTTAGAAAAATTAGCCACAACTCTAACTTTCTGTTCATCGTGTAATAACTTAACTGGCAAGCCAAATTTGACATCATTAAATCCTATGACTGTACAAGGCGGCCAAAGTAATTGAGCAGCTTCTGCAAACATTTCCAATGCCATTACTCCTGGGTGATAAGGAACCCCATCAATCGCATGATCAATTAGGAAAGGATATCGATTAACATCAAGAGTACACTCGTATGTAAGTTGATCAAAGTCCTCATGGGAAACAATTTTTTCTACAAATGGAAATCGCTTCGCATCTTCCATTAGAGCAGAAACTTCAGGAGAGAGTCTCTGAGGCGGTTTTCTGTCACTCCCATCATCGTTGAGAACTCCAAGTTGCCCTGCAATTACTACCTTTCTCTTTCCACCACACATTACCTCATCAACAAATAGATTGACACCATTTTCGACTGAGACAGTTTCAATTCCCGCCTCTTCAAAGACCTTCTCTATTGAACCCCTAGTCGCCATACCTACATCCCTCCATCCAGTCCATGCCAGTGCAACTCCTTGCGGTTCATTTTCTGTATGTGCAAGGCGGGACATCTCAGCATCTAGAATACAGTTTGCTGCAGCATAGTCAGTCTGACCAGCATTTCCAAAACGTCCAGCAATTGAAGTAAAAACACAACAATATCTGAGCTCACTACTGTAGTCTTTTACAGCGTTAACCAATGCTTGCCAGCCATCGACCTTTACGGCCATAACTTGAGAAAAGGTTGACCATTGCTTGTCAGCAACAAGTTTGGAATCTTCAATTCCGGCGCCGTGAATTATTCCAGTGACGGCCCCTCTCTTTTTCTTCAATTTCTTCAAAACTTTTCGAATCTGCTTCCCATCTGTAATGTCACATGAATGATAAGAAGCAGTGTTTCCACTTTCACGAATTGAATGTAGGGTTTTGTGGATATCAATTGAACGAGTAACTCTTGCCCATTCTCTTTCCCATTCAACAATTGTCACCTTTTCAGCCCCTTCTTGTAATTGCTCTCGTAATGACATCTTCATTTGCTGAAGTTCCTCATCGCCGGCAGAAATTTTGCTAACAAGGGAATCATCCAATTTGGTACGACCTAGCAACGCAAAATGCACGCCAACATCGAGATTCGCTTCTGCCAATCCAACCATGCAGGCAGAAGTTACTCCTGTCCCTCCTCCAGATACAAGTAGAACATCATCAGATTGCAATGATTTCCGTTCTGATTCGTGCGGCTCATCGTAAATACAAACAGCCCATCTACGGCCATCCGCATCAATCCCTAGTTCTCTGGGGCCCATCTGGTTAATCTCTTCCAAAATGGTATTGGCCAGGGAACTGGCATCTACCAATAATTCGGGTGCGACATCGATTGCCCTAGATCTGATGTTTGGTCTTTCACGACCATAGGACTTTACTATCCCGTGTGCGCCAGCCCCAAGTGCATTGAATCTATGTCCCCCATTGCCATGTCTTCCGTCAAGAGCGGAAACAGAGCAGACAATTCCATCGTCTCTCTCTGCTAATTTACCATCAATAATTCGCAAAACACCAAACAGGCCGTGACAAACCATCTGAGTTTGCTGCCGACTAGTTACTTCAGCCCAAGCCATCCCAGCAAGCGTGCAAGGGGCAGTATGGATTACTCCGACAACATCTAATGGTGCAAGAATTGCTCCAAACTGGGAGAGATGGGCCTCATTACCAGGGTCAAGCCTGATGATGTCTACCTCTCCATCTTTCTCTACCCTGATTTTTGATTTTATACTAGGATCTAACATTAGACGTACAGCCTCAGTTCCAGCCATCTCTAATTCTTGACAAATTGCATCACCAAGCCCCCATGAATCATCTGTTACAATTAGATATGAGCCCTTCATTTCTATGGGGGCTGGCTCATTTAGTTCAGCTTCCTCTACTTCTACAACCCAACGACGAACTCCGATCTCATCCACAACATTTTCCATTGTATTTTCCACAACATCTTGCTCAGGTAACTCAATTTCATCTACAGTTTCATCATTATCATCATTTTCTATTTTGGCTTGATTCTGAGGAATACCTACACTCATTGAGATGATATAGGAAATCATATGCGCAAGTGTAGGATAATCACGTAACTGGAAAGATTCGTCAACGGGTAGCGAGAACTGCTCTCGGCAATCAGCCATTATTTCAGCCTGTTTTACAGTGTCAATTCCTAATTCGCCTTCTAAATCTTGATCTAATTCAAGGAAATCTTCAGGATATCCAGTATGTTTTACAACGATAGAGAGGACAACATCCTCAACTTCTGAATTGCTATGAATCGGAACCTCCTTTTCATCCGAAACCTCTTCCACCACCTCTTCAGTCTGTTTTGATTCTGTTTCTTGACTTGGAGTCGATATTGTTGGTTCATTTCCTTGGTCGGACATTGTGCAAATGTATGCAATCATATGGTTGAGTGTCGGGTGTTCTCTTAACTGGAAAGATTCGTCAACAGGTAATGAAAACATTTCTCGTAAATCGGCCATTATTTCAGCCTGTTTTACGGTGTCAATCCCTAACTCTCCTTCAAGGTCTTGATCAAGTTCAATAAAATCAGTAGGATAACCGGTATGCTCTGCAACTGTTTTCACAACCTTCACAACAATTTCTTCGTTAGTTGATTTTGGTATAGTGACTTTACTAACCTCTTCCCGCTTTTCTATAGGGGTAGCCGGGATTTCGTTAGTTTTGATTTCAGTCACATTCTTTTCTTCAATTTTAGTTACTTTAGTGACAGGTTTAGAGTTTGAATCTGGTGCTGCATCCTGCTTTGTAGGAATCCATTCATCGCCATCCACGCCACCGATTAGATTTTCATCTGGCGCAACATAAGCGACGAGTTTTCTTTCTAAAATACGAGTAACAATGTCGCCTCCAACTTGCGTCCTTGTCCAATTCTCGACACTTTCCTTATCGATTCTATTTGTTGTTCGAGCAATTCTCTTGAACAATGTTAGAGCAATCTGGCTTCCAAATCCAGCAGCATGTCGGAACATGTATTCGATGTCATAAGAACCACCTACTGAGAGCCTCAGATTACCAAGTTCTGGATCCGGCTGCTTGAAATTTGCAATAGGTGGCAGGCGTCCAGATGCTAATCCATACAACCCTGTAGCATCTTCAATTCCCACCCCCATAGGATGTCCCGTGAAACCTTTCGTATTGGTAATAATTAGATCATCAGCCGATGTACCGAAAGCACCTCTTAATGATTCGACTTCAGCAGCTGCAGAACCACCACGGGGTGGAGTAAATGGTTCATGCGACATGAAAGTTGTTTGTCGGGCGATTTCGTGTCGGTCAATCCCCCAATCTTTCTCCATCTTTGATACAAACTCTTCGAAAGTAGTGGCTACGTGATTAACATCTAGTCGAGTGGGGTGGAATGCAGAATTACCAATATGGGCACCAAGTAATTCCGCATATGGTATAATTCCTCTATCGGAGGCATGTGACGATTTTTCTATTACAAACGCCGCACCACCCATCCCAAGTAACATTCCGTTTCTACGTACATCAAATGGTAGAGCAACATCCTCTACGACATTACCCATTGAGTGTGCCCCAGCTGCAGCAAAACCAGTACCAATCCATTCCATCAAGTCATCACCAGTTGAGTCATCCCCGCTAATGACAATGACTCTGTCACATCTTCCCGATGACAACCAATCCTCAGCAATAGCAAAGGCGGCTGGTGTTGATGCGCAAGCGTTGTTTATCGCTGCATTTGGCCCTCTTGCTCCTATCCATTGAGCAAATTGTGCATGCCCCATTGTTAGAACTTGTAGCAGAAATTTTCGATCAAAAGTACCATCTTCATCAGCCCCATTGTTTTGTGCATGGCGCATTGCCATGGCCAAACCAGGCCAAACGGACGCGAATACAACACCAGTACGCTCTTTGATTGTAGATGGGAGGTTCCAACCTCTCACAAGTCGTTTGCCAGCACTACTCGATTGCTCAACGGGAATTAATGGCAAACCTGCATCTTTCAACGCTTCAAGTCCAGCAGCGAAAGAAAGAGTCGTTGATACATCCATTGCTGCTACAATCTTGGGATCAATTCCATATTGTTCTGACAAATCAAAATATCCGCCAATTCCTGCGAGTTGAGGTATAGTGTCAAATGAATCACAAGGAACAAATTCAGCTCTACCATCCTTATGTTTCACAATTCTAACGATGTTTTTATCGAGTAATTTCAATTTGGTTTCTTCAGGAAGTTCGCTTATGAAATTCTCTCCAGCAATTATTCTTTCTAGCGCATCATCACTAAACACCTCATCCATTCCTGGAAGTCCTAGACTAATTCCAGTAACAACATAAGGGTTGATTTGTCGTTCCACAATTGAATTGCTTGCTAATGAAGTTCCCCCCCCTATTTGCTTGACCTTTTTTGTGAAACTAGGGGGTGGTGTCGTAACCCATTCGACAAGCGCTGATAACGTAGTTAGAGAATCATCAATTGGATGTTTTACAGATGATTCAGAAGAGATTCTGCCAAGTAATTGTGCTAGGCCCTCTCCAAATATTCCGAGAGTAGTTAGTTCTAATTCTCCTTTTATCATTCGAGCAGGGTACCCACAAACATCTGAAATTCGGTCTGCTAAATAACCTTCAACATCATCTTCCTGTTCGATTAATTGATTGGTTTGAATTTTGGTAGTAAGTGTAGGTGATTCTATGGTAGGGAAAGGCCTTGAGCGAGTACGCAGTTCTTCCCATTCTGAACTAGTGATTACTGATTCTTTTGGTAATCCTAAATTCTTCTGCCCCCAAACCTCTATTGGTCCAGCACGGAAACCTTCAGTCAATCTCAAAGAATCATGAGCATGCATTTCAGATTGTCTTCCCGACAGAGAACAGATGGCTAGAGATGAAAGGAATGATGCCACCCCTCCTACCTTTGGATGGTTCGTGTTAGTCACAACGAATGGGCGCCCCCCCTCTGATGATGCATTTTCATCCAATATTTGCTCAGCAAATAGAGCCAGGGCTCGTTTCGGTCCGACCTCCATAAAGAGCCTCCCTCCGCTTTCATACATTGTACGAATCTGTTTGGTCCATTCTACGGCCGAAGACATCTGAGGGGCTAACTGCCCCAGAATCGCCTGTTGAACCGATTGATTCTGTTCCAATATTTCTGGATAGAAATTACCATCATAGTTTGCAGTGATTGGAATAGATGGAAGTGAAAGTTCTAAATCTTCAAGAAATTGCCTTAGCGGCTCATTAGCAGGGGCAACTATCTTTGAATGGAAAGCATGACTTGTCTGTAACTTTACACATTGTACATTTAATTCGGCAAATCTTCTAATTGCTTCGTTCATAGATTCTGTATCACCTGCAATAACAGTCATCAATGGAGAATTTTTGTTCGCAGCTATCACATATCCATCTATTGAATTTATCACCTCTTCAACTCTTTCAATAGGTGCTGTAACACTTGCCATAATCCCTTGATCAGGGACATCTACGTTACCCATTTCAGTCCCTCGAGCAGCAGCAGCTCTCAGAGCGTCATGGAATTTTAGAATCCCCGCAACCATCAATGCTGCATACTCGCCAAGGCTATGTCCAGCAACCATGTCAGGCTCAATTCCATGTTCAAGAAGAAGGCGATAGAGTGCTAAGTCTGCAGTCAGCATCGCAGGCTGAGTATATTCTGTCTGTTTCAATTTCTCTTCTGCAATTCTTGCATCCTCTTCTGAAAGATTTTCTCTTAGCACAAACTCAGAGAGAGTCTCCCCACCTAGGATTTCTATCATAGTGCGGTCCGCTTCAATCCATGTTTCACCCACAACTTCAAATCTCTTTGACAAATCTAGTGTCATCCCAACATATTGGCTACCTTGCCCCGGAAACATCTGTACAAGTTTAGCATCAGGGGTGAGAGGTGGGTCATCTGTAATGAATACCATCTGTTTTGCGAGGAAAGCCCATTTTGATTTATCAGACAGATTATCTTCAAGTAAATTCAGTCTCTTCTCCAATTGCGCCCAACTTGTGGCAACTACACCACATCGGACACCTTCGGCTTTGAATCCATTAGATAGTGCAGATAATGCAACTGAAAGCCGCCGCCCCTCTGGAGAGTCATCAAAAGTTGGTGAAGATGGGGCAAGAAGCGCAATTTTGGCCATAGTGATTTCATCAGATAGTAAATCTAGAGTAGGAGCATTGAGTAATAGTAATCCACCTTCAATTTCTTTCAATTCATCGTGTGTCATTGAAGGTTTGGCGTTTTGATCAAGAACACTGGCAGCAGAAGGTGGCTTGGATTCACTGGTTTTAGAAAGTTCAATTTCATTCACCATTTTCAGATGATATTCAGGATCATATTGTTCTAGGGTACAATGGAAATTGGTCCCTCCAAATCCGAACGATGAAATTCCTGCTCTTCTGGGTATTCCTGATTGGGGCGGTGGCCATTCACTGGCCATTGTTGGAACAAAGAATGGGATTTCGTCCCAGTTAACCGAAGTATTTGGCTGTTCAAAACCCGCAGACGGAGGAATAGTCCTATGATGAAGTGAAAGACAGGCCTTGAGTAACCCTACCATTCCAGCGGCCGCCTTCAAATGACCGATTTGACTTTTTACAGAACCAACAGCCACGTTATCTCCACCACTTTTCTCTGAGAAAATCTCTGCCAAAGCAGAGAGTTCAGTCGCATCACCTACTTTCGTACTTGTTCCATGAGCCTCAATCAATTCAACAGATGATGCAGAGTAACCAGCTTGTTGGTAGGCACGTATTACTGCTTGTTTCTGACCTCTTATCGAGGGTGCTGTAATTCCCTTTCCTCTTCCGTCGCTAGAAGCACCAATTCCTCTAATAACACTGTAAATAACATCTCCATCACTTATTGCATCTTCCAGCCGTTTGAGGACAATACAACCAGCCCCTTCGCCCATTACAAAACCATTAGCACGTGCATCAAACGGGCGTGAATGAATGGGCGATAATGCTCCAATAGCGGAGAATTTTGCATATGTTCCTGGATCCATGGTACAATCGCTGGCACCACATAGCATTACATCTGTCTGGCCTGTTTGTAGCATTTGACAAGCAGAAACTAGTGCTGCAAAGGTACTTGCACAAGCAGCATCAGCACTGAAGTTAGGTCCTTGTAAATCAAGAAGGTTTGCAACTCTTCCAGCAACTACATTTGCCAATTCACCAGGCATTGTATCCTCATCAATTCGAGGTTTTCCTTGAGTAATTGATTCTTTGAATTGCTTAATTTCTTCTTCAGGCATCCCCGCTTCAACAGCTTTCCTTGCAAATTGATCGGCATAGATTCGGTGACTAGACATCACTCGATTCTCTCCACCTAGGGCATTAGCAAATATGACGCCACATCTCTCATTTGGCAACTCAAGCCGTTTTCTTTCACCAAGATAACCAGCATCTTCTAGTGCAGAGGCGGACACCTCAACTGCCCATAATTGAGTATCATCAATTTGTTCAAGTGTGCCTGGTGGCTGTTTCCATCTTCGCCAATCAAACTCAAAATTCTCTATAAATGCCCCAATTTTTGAGTACGTCTTGTTTTCTAACACATTACCGGGTTCCCCTTCAACCCAGAAGTCATCAGTATTCCATCTATCATGTGGTACTTCTTTAATCGAAACATGTGCATTAATCACATTATCCCAGAATTTGTCAATATCTGGTGCGTCTGGCAGTAGTGCTGATACACCAACGATTGCAATCGGTGAGAATGATTGCTGGGGCTTTTCTTCAAGTTGGTTACTCATGGTATAACCTCAATCTGATATGCTATCCGGTACCATCGTGCTTGAATATCCAGCATCTACGTGAATAATCTGTCCTGTGACCCCTGATGAAAGCGGTGAGGCAAGCCAAACAGCGCAGCCGGCAACATCCTTCTGATTCACATTTCTTCGAAGTGATGAATTTCTCTCGACATGATTTAGGATGTCATCAAACCCTGGAATTCCACTAGCAGCGAGTGTTTGAATCGGCCCGGGTGAAATGGCATTTACTCGATGTCCTTCGGGACCAATATGATTGGCTAATTCGCGTGTCCAAGCCTCCAGCGCTGCTTTTGCAATACTCATCACCCCATAGTTTGGAACCCAGCGTGTAGATGCAGCATAGGTTAGAGTGATTGTAGAAGAGTTGGGTGCAAGGTGTGGTAAAGCATGGCGCATTACTCTCTGTAATGAGTGAGCACTAACCGTCATTGCGATGTTCATAGGCTCATTTTCAGCAAAAAGTATTGGTCTGTCGAAACATTCCCTTGGAGCGAATCCTATTGCGTGAATTACAATGTCAGCCTTAGCCCCAGGATTCTCAGCTTGCCATTCTGTGAAGAATTCAGCAGTCAACTCATTGGTAGAAACATCGATTGGATAGAATGCCTCAATGGCATCTAAATTCTCTTTCAATTGGAAAACACGACTCATAAAACGTCTCTGAAAACCAAGAATTAGTTTGCAACCAGCAGCTGCTAATTGTTCGCAAATTGCCCATGCGATGCTTTCCTCACTAGCGACGCCAAACACTAGTGCAGTCTTTCCCTCTAGTTCCAACATGAAACCACCTGTTCCTCCCAACATCGATTCGCCGGCGACATCGGCTTCAAGACCTTTGCCCACTCTGTGAAGTGAATGCATCATTCAGCATAGCATCTATTTTTCCCCAGAAATCTCCAAGAAGTGTGGATTTACACTAATTTAGGGAAATCACACATATTCCCCATATAGTGCATCAGGTAAATCAATGTGAATTGCACTAAGGGTGGCCTCAGCATCAATTCCCATCCCAATCAAAGAAGAAGACAACTGTTGTGTTCTTTTTGGCACAGTCTTCGGTCCTAGTACAGCACCAGGTCTGCGAGGGTCATCCATGTAGTCAGTCTCCATTAAGAAACCCCCTTCATTTTGCCATATTGAATTTACAATGTCTTTAATTGCATCTCGTCCCACAACCACTGAAGAAGTCAAACCGTGAGTGTAATTCTTGCCAATGTTTCCATCAGCATGGTGGTGGATTGCACCAAATCTGGGAAAGCCAACGCTGTCACAAATTTTTGAAATTTCTTTATTCGTCATTTCCCCATTAGAATCTAAATGAAGCTGTGCAGGTACATTGGCTTGTTTGCACATTCCAAGAATTTCGGTAAGTAACTGATCTGCATGTTGAATCACTTCCTCCCCAACATCCCAATGGGGTCGGCCAACCTCGCCTACCCCGACAGCAAGATTTTCATCACAGAATTCTATTGCGATTTCTACTGAAGAAATGTGTAGTTCTCCTGCTACTTCATATCCTAATTCTGCAGTTTGATGCATCCAAGCTGCTGGATGTGGGCCAAGAACCACGCGAACTCGTAAATCATGTTCGCTACGTGTGTTCTCTGCCATTTCAATGGTCTCTTCATAGGCCCTACGAATTTCATCTTCGTTAAGTGGTAAGTTATTGAAATCTGGTTTGTGAACCAATACTAAATCAGTCCCTCCTGCACGTTTGAAATCGAGTGCTGCATCAAGATATCTTCCAGCCTTATCTAAATGGAAATGGTTGTCAAGAATAGGGCCACTCCAACGCCCATCTGAGAGATTCATTTTCACCCTCCAATATCAATCTTCAACATCGAGAACTTCTTCGGAAATATTTTCGTCAATTTCGTCTTCCTCATGTTTTTTCAGTAAAACTTTAACAAACAACTTTTCAGATTCGAATCTTGTTCCCCAGTGTGTGGCAGCCATTTCAACGAGATTTTTGTGCCTCGCACCAAGTGAAACGCCCCTACCATTGGAGAAAAACAGAAGATCCATGTCATGCATCTTATCGTTAATTCGAATACAATCTAGTCTAGAATCCTCCTCAAACTCAGGAAAATATTCTGATACTTGATCAATTCTCAAAGGTTGTCCATAATCAAAAGATACGACCAGTGGTCCTTTCTCAGTAGTCAATCCCTCGTCAGCCCTGCCTAGTCTTAGTAACATTTCACGAGCAGCAGCCCATGCAATTTCAGAATGATTGGTGCCGTGAACAACCAATCTTCCGTCCTGATCGACTAGCAATGTGGCGCGTGGATTCTTAAGAGCTAAAATTACAAATTTACCACTTTTTTTGCCTCCAAGAGTAGTTATCACCTCTTCAGAGTTGAAAGGTTCTGGTGCCGTGAAACGTATCAATTGATTTTCAACGCGAACTTCAACAGCACTTTTTCTAGCCATAATTAGTCCTCCACATCAACCGCTTCAAAACTCTCCACCTCGGGGTTAGTCTTGAGCGTTGCGAGTACATCTTTCATCCAATCCTGATAGATAGGAACCATCAAAATTGCAGATTCTTTGTTAATTGTCAAATCAGCCAATGCCCCTCTAAGGCGGGCAGCGAACCTAAGATTTCTAGTATCACGAAGTTGTTTATTCAACATTGATTCAGAGCATCTCCACCAAGCAGCAGCAAGTCCTGCGCAAATTGCGATTTCTTCAGAAGAATCTTTGACACTAGGTTCGGTAACATCTGACTGAACGCCTTTCCAAGTTTTTCTAAATCTTCTCCGTGCGAATAAATGACCAATCATTCGTGATAATTTGCTTGCTTCATCTACCACCTCTAGTGACCAGTTCAACCACTCTTCATCATCAGCCCCTGGTTCCAAAAAATACGTTGGCAAACCACTTTTTTTTGCTAGATTCACCAAACGAAAAGGCTCAGGATCTGGTAATTTCGCGGCCCTTATATCTTCAAGTAATTGCATTTTCATTAACATCCTAGAAAAGTCCCCCCCTCCATGAATTGCTAACATTGTTGCAGAGCCCTTTCCATTCTTTTCCATTTGAGATTCTTCTTCCCATATTTCTTGTTCATCTGGGTGAAGTAATAGGGCGAGTCCGTCCCAATCATCTCTTGGCCGCAATTCTCTAGGAGAAACCATTGTTGGGATATAGGGGTAGAAACGGATGGTTCCGCCGTTGGGGTCGTTCCAATCAACAGACTTCCATGGCCAAGTCACTCAACCACCTCACCGAATAATTGAGGAATCTTTTGCTAAATCGTTAGTGATATTCTTTTGATGGCTCTCTAATGTCCCTCCTCCAATTTCAAGCAGCTTTGCGTCACGCCATAATCTCTCAACAACGTATTCTCCGACGTAACCATAGCCCCCCATTACCTGCATTGCTCTATCAGCTATTTCTTTTGCAAGTGTAGTTGCAACTAATTTGATTCCATCAGAATCCAAACGTTGGCTACTCTTTTCAAGATCCATTTGTCTAGCTACATTGTAGAGATATGATTCCATTGAACGCCATTCAGCGAAAGACTGTCCAATGTAACGTTGGATTTGTCCGAATTTCCTAATTGGTTTCCCAAATGCTTCTCTCTCGCTAGCATATCTATTCATCTCAAATAAAGCACGTCGAGAGATACCTACACTCATCGCGGCCAACATTAATCTTTCAAGTTCTAAGTTTCTCATCATATGAATCATTGATTCACCTTGAGACCCAACTAAAGAATCAGCAGAAACGATGCAGTCATCATAAACCAATTCAGCGGTGTTTGAAGCCCTCATTCCAGTTTTATCCATGATTTTCTGACCAACTGAAAAACCAGGACTATCTGCATAAACTAGAAATGTAGAAATCTCAGAACGCCCCCTTGAATCTTGTCCGGTCTTAGCATATGTCCAAACCACATCACAAGGAGTATCATCATCATCAATGCATCCGTTAGTAATCCACATTTTTCTTCCGTTGATTTTCCAAGTTCCATCATCTTGTTCTTCTGCAGTTGTACCCATGCCAAGTACATCTGTACCAACATCAGGCTCTGACATGGCCATGGCGGCTATCCATTCGCCACTGCAAACTTTAGGCAATATTTCCTGCTTCTGATCATCGGATCCGTTTCGTGCAAGGTTGTTAACAAACAACATACTATGAGCCAAATATGCTAGTGCAAAACCAGGGTCACTGTATGACAACTCTTCATGTACAATTGCAGCAGCCAATGCATCCATCCCGGCTCCTCCGTATTCTTCTTGAGCTGTTATCCCAAGGAGTCCCATTTCTCCCATATCTCTGAGAAGTTGAGCATTAAACCGCTCGGCTCTATCATAATCTAGTGCTTGAGGCTCAACTTCTACTGCGACCCAATCTCGGACCATTTCCCTGAGCATAGCATGCTCATCTGTTGGGTTCGCGATATCAAGATCCTTCCAATTTGTCACGATTACACCCTACTGCGTAATACTAACCACTCAGTTGTTTTCCTTAACCCAGTCTTGAAGTTGCTGTATTGACCATCCTTGGTCAAAGTATCCTTGAATAGTTTCTTCATCCCATTGTGGGAAGATACGTTTTGCTCTGTCCATCTTTGACTCACCTGAGCCAGGCGGTCCTGCGCTACGACCAGGAGGACCTCCTCCACTGTATCCAGAAGTTTCAGTTCCGCGCCCTCCGTAGTCACCTCTTGACATTGGTCGAACAGCTTCCCCTGGTGGGAGGTAATCTTCATCTTCTATGAAGAAATCATCCTCATCCTCTCCCCTGTTACCCATGAACATCATGATACCCACAACTAGTGCGATTAGAACAATGATTACCGCAGCAATTCCTCCATACAGGGCCCAATTGGTCCCTCCGCTAGCAGAGGTGCCTGCAGCACGAATATGGAAGGAGTCAGATTCTCCAAGATCATTGCCATCCATATCTTGTATCTTGAACTTCACGGAAGAAACAGCTTCTGGGAATGCATCTACTTGCACACGACAGATTTCTGACATGCTCGGGGTGTATGTAACTCCGCAACTATGATTGAAATTACCAACCTGTTGTCCTTCTATTACAGTGAAAATTTGTAGTTGTAACTCACCTGAATCAGTTCCAACATTTGTCACATCAACCAGTATTTCGAACATTTGGCCAGCTTCTGGCTGACTGGGTGAAATCATTACACGATCGATTCTAAACTCGGCTTCCTGATAGGTTAGTGAGTACTCTCCACCTTCAACAGCAGAACCAAATTGGCCAGCCAATGTAATTCCATTTCCGGCCGAATCAGTTCCTGAAATCCAAAATCGTAAATCAACACCATCAAGATCAGATGGCAATTCATGGCCGGGCCACAAATCTAGACAATCAACAGATGCTCGATTAGGGGATGCGGTCAAATCCAAATCCAAATCCGCAGTTTGCCATGGGTCTGGATAAGTTGATTTGTATTTTGACCAATTCAAGTCATTATAGTAGTACATCCAATTGATTTGCATAGAACCTTCAATCAATTTTTGCCTTTCTTCAATTGCGAAATCGATGTTGACACAGTGTATTGTGGAGGATGGTAAAATTCCTGAATAGGATTCTCCACTGCCACCAGATTCTAAGTCCCATGAGCCCCAGACTGCCGTTGGTGCTTCGTTATCTACCTTGACGTAAAATGTCCTGTCATCAGCAATTGAGAAATCAGTTGCTCCAATAGGTAATGAGAATTCACAATCGGGATTGCTAGAATCTTCAGCAGCACAAATTCGGAATACGTATCTATATTCATTTGTAGAAAGTGCTGCTGGAACCGTTAGGTCAAAAGTTCCGTTATAGAATGGGTAGTAACTAACCTCTGTAGCAGCAGCGACGTATCCACTTCCAGGTTTGTCAGATTCTCCACCAGGGTAAATGGGGATTCTTGTAATCTCCAATGTCATTGGAATTTCTGGTTGTACAAAAATTCCTCCTTCCAAAGCAGATTTGAAGAGATAATCTCCTGTAATTTGGAGAAGGTCGCCTGGTCTAACGAAGCCGCCACTAGCAGAACCTACAGATTGAGTAATGAACCCGGAAGTATCACTGACGCTTAGAGTGGCAACATCGAATTTAAGCCCATCAGAATAGGCCCAACGCTGAATATATCTACTGCTGGAAAGCTTTGTTTCACTACTCTCAGGATCCAAATCTTTCATGAATACTTCAGGAGTGATGACTCCTTGCAAAGTAGTAACTCCCCACTTTAGACGAATCGGTAAATCAACCAAAAATTCCGTTTCAAATGGATCAATAAGTGCGGTACCATCCAAGCGAGTAGCTCTAGGTTTTATTCCGTCATCTTCTACATTCAAAAACTCAGCAGAAGTGCTTTCAGTCCATGCTGTCCCATTACGTGGAGAGAAGAAAAGAACTAGGTTATTGTTGTAAGCTGGATTCAAATCTACTTTGACATAATCAACATCTCTCCATCCATTTTCATCAGTTCCATCAATCAACAAATGGTAGACATTCCCAGCATACATGGATTTGTTAAACTCAGTTAGAGGATTTCCAAATGCATCTTCAATATGTAGTGAATATGCTTGAGGGGGAATGGACATTTTTCCTATGTAAGTGACCAAGTCACCAATGAATCCACCCTCTCCACCATTTATCGGATTGCCAGAGATATCTGTGCCAGAAACAAACAAACTGGTTCTTGGGGCAGGCGCTCCATTGGGCACAGTTAATCCTGTTTGTCTATCATCAATACAATCATTTGTTGGGGGGCAACTGGGATTTGAAATGAAGTATGTTGTGTTTCCATTTGCATCTGTAGAATACTCTGTCAGAGCTACAGATTGGTACTCATCAATTTCAGCTTGCCTGTTGCTATTACTATCATGCTGTGCTTCAACCCAATAGTTCAAGGTAAATTCTGGTGGTGTTTCAGGTATGTCACGAACGATAACTCTGAACTTTTGGTTCGCAGCAGGTTCAATCCAAGTGTCATCCATCAATTCACGCCAATTTGTTCCAGTCCAGACACTTATATTCACAAGGAATGGAGAAAATTGGTCGATGTATACTGTCATAGGGATGCCACATTCGCTATCTGGAGAAAGTGATTGAGGTGGGCAAATTGTATTGCCGCCTGTATAATTTGCAAGACGCAGACGGAAGGTATCATTGCCCGCTGAAAGTTCTGGCACAACTGGTTGCCAGGAAAAGTTACCACCCAATACTCCATTCAGTCGATCAACTTCAATCCATTCAGTTAGGTTTGACTCATTCTGAGTTTCAAAAATTAGGAAATATGATGATGGGTCTGGGGCAACGTCAAGGTTCTCAAGACGAACGGTACCCTCAAGCGTGAATATGTTGTTACTATGGACATTTGAAAGATCTGCTTGTGGGTCCCCTGCCTGATTAAATACAGTTAGTTGTGATATGGATGCATCATTTTCCACCGCATTCCCCGGGCCCGCGGGGTTAAATAATCTGGCTGCAGGTAATCCTTCAGAGCCAGAATCTGTAATCAATGTAGTAAAAATTCTAGCAGATTCAGAATCCTCCCAAGCCGAATTAATTCGGAATCGCCAGGTTATCTCCTTTCCATTTGCAATATCAGTAGAACTTGATAAGGCCGCCAAAATTGATACGAGCTCAGATGATTCACTGTTCGGATACCAAAATGAATCATTGTTAGAAGACCAAATAATCTCAGAGAAACCACTTTCAGACTCAAATTGTAGGCTTGCTCCAACCATAGAAACTCCAGAAATAGATGGGTCGATTGAATGTGAAGAAATCACCTCATAAACTTCGCCAGTGGCATACAAACCACCCCATTCCTCACTCATGTTTAGCGTAGAATCATAACCACTTTCTGTAGTGACTAATAGATTGGAAAGAGACAATCCCCCACCACTATCTGATGTAAATTTCATTGGGACTAATACTTCTCCACCGATTGCTTGTCCAAGCGCGACACCTTGGTTTAGTTCTCTAGCAATATTGTTGTCATCCGATAGAGTGCGACTCCAGGTGTAGAATATGTCTAAGTCCTTCAGGTTGATACTTGATGCTGCCTGGGCTGTCGGGTTTGTAAATCGGAAGCGGAATTGAATCCACTCGTTCCCATATGAATCGACATTACTTACAGGTACAGTTGAATTATCGATTAGAGATTGAAGGTTGTGGGCGAATTGCTTCAAATCGCTCCTTTCGTCATCAGGTGTTAGCCGAGCCTCTTCACCGACAGTTCCTATCAACTCGGAAGCCTGTCCAGCGAGTAGTTCAATTGTTGCGTTTCCAATATTGGCATTATCGAATGATAATTCAGCATGGCTGATGTCAGCACCTTTTGGTAAGAAGAAAACAGCACCTTCAGCTTCGCCGTTGATATTCATCGACAAGATGGTATTATCCGATCCATAATTGATTCCGTTAATCATTTGTGTTCTGAACATCTGCTGACGACCCAATGAACCATATGCGCTTTCGGTGATTCCCCATTCTATGTCCCCGTCACCCGCAACATCGAGTTCGATGTTAGACATGGTGTGAGCAAATTGAATCTCCATCCACATTGAATATACAGTACATTGGGCTGAATATTGTATTCCTAAAGCGATTCCTGTAGAGGGTGCACCAAAACTCAACCATTGATTATTTAATGGACTAAAGGTGCCAGAATTATTGTTTGTTGGAACAACAAATATTTGTCTATCTGAGGAGGTACAAGAATCAGAAATAATTGGTTTGACTGCCATAATCGGCATCTTGAATCTATTTTTTGATAACGCGGGGGACCAGTCGTTATCTATCATCGTGGGGCTGTATCCAATTACTCCCCCTCCTGGTTCACTTGTCCACTGGCCATTAGCAAAATTTCCACCAATGTACATTATGGAATCAGATGAATTTAGTCCAGTACCTATTTTCGATCCAAGTGTGAAGCCGTATAATACGGGGGTATTCATTCTGCTAGCTCCCGAATTGTAATTAAATCGCAAATCAATCAAACCATACTGATCAGTATCAATATCCCACAATTCAATCAACTCACCTTCAAGCCCAGACAAAGATTTTCCATTACTGTCAATTACAACTTGGCCGTTTGAAGAATCTAGAATATCTACTGTGAATGAACCCGGCCCAGTAGTTACCACTTCAACATCAAGAATCCCGTAACCCTCAGGGAAACTATCCCCGCTCAATTGAGGGGTTGCAGAGAACGATTTCATTACTACACTTCCAGATTGAGGCAACGGGTCACCAATCTGTAATGTGTCAATATACCAACCGGGCATGGTGGCATTCACCGGTGTTCCCATTACTACATTTCTTTCAAGAATAAATCGCAAACGGATGTACTTACCTTCTGACATTGACAAATCTAATCCTATGTTTGCCCAACCATTCTGATTGTTTGGAGACATGCTTTCCCCCGCTAGGAGCCAAGCATTTGCTGGTACCGAAATTGTACCCTTGCCGTTACAATTTGATTGAACTTTGTTTGCACCTGAAGTTTGGACTTTCTGGAATAGTCCATGAGTACCCTGCTGCACTCCAGTAGTGTTTCCGATATCAAAATCGAGGAAACTCCACTGAGACCAACCAACCGCATCGGAGGAATCCTGGAAAGCAACGTATGCACAATCCTCGTAGTACATTGCTCCTGGTCCGGTGGAGCGATAGTTTAGGCTGTGCCAAGAATTGAATGATGCAGAACCTTTGTTGGGATGAACCCAGATAGGGCTCGTATCCATAGTATATTCAAAACTATTTGTCATTGAATCATCGGTGTAATCAGGATCGTCAAAGTTGGTCCCCCAACAGTAGTTACCCATGCCACAACCAGTGGGGGGCATCATTAGGCCACCCATGCCTCCGCCGGGCGTCTTTCTTTCCCAATTGAATAAACCATCAATGGCAGGTCCCGGAACCATTCCTTGGCCCCCTGTCTCGAATTCAGCATTGAATCCCAGGCTTGATAGAGACAAATGGTCTTGTTCTGCAGAGAATGAACAATCCATAATATTGGTGGGGTGGTGGCAGTTGGCATCACTGTAAGTTGTCAAACCATTGTTGTATCTAGGATCCCAAATCCCGCCCCCGTTAGGAGGCATAATCGACTCGTCATAAGTTATGAAGTCACTATGTGTTGCAAAACCTGTAGAAACATTCAGACTTGCAGATGTAATTGTTTCTCCTTCCGGTAGTGAAATTGCCCCACTCAAACTATCCTGATAACTGCCGGGAATCCTAAGTTCGACATCAACTTCTGTACTCCCGTCAGAAAATATCGTCACTGACGCAGCACCCGCTGATGTGGATAAGAGCATTAGCCCAATTATCAGGTAACTTACCGACTTTTTATTTCTATTATTCATGTTCCTCACCATGAACCGCTATGCGGTTCAGCAAACCGACTCCTGATTTGCATTTAACCTCAATGGGCTATTGTACTTCCCAATCTTACACAGAAAGTGCTTCAAAACGGCGCTGCGAGTAACAACTTTCTGCTAATTTCGCCAGTCCTCCGAGTTCGCCCTCGTTCTCGATTAAACGTTCAATATTTGCTACTGTGGTAGGTCTTTTTGGGCCCAGCGCATCACACAATTCAGGGCCTTTGCTAATTTCAAAAGTCCCCAACATTCTGGCTTCATCTACAATCTCCTGTTTATCTAGCCCCAAAAGGGGCCTAAGGATGGGCAAAGATGAAGCTAATTCTACAGCACCTAGATTTCCTAATGTTTGACTAGAAACCTGCCCAAGGTTTTCACCAGTTAAAAGATGAGTTGCGCCTACATCTTTTGCTATAAGACAACCCAGCTGATTAAACAGTCTTTTCATATGGACAAAATAATCTCTGTGGGATGAAGGTTTAGTGAATTTAGCTAGTGTTTCACCAACAGGAATTACCATTAATTCCGTCATAATTTGACTTGATAATTCAGCAAGAGGTCCATCGGGATCAGCAAGATGAGTAAGTGTGGAGAGCGTTTTTTCTTCAGCCTCCCGCCCAGTAATGGGTTCTTGACTGCAATGCATTGGGTAAATTTTCCATCCTGCTTTAGCCATTCTTGCTACTGCAACAGGAGAATCGATGCCACCCGAAACTAAAGCAATTGCAACTCGTTCCCGGCCCCCTTCCATGAATCTCGGAAGTGGTTCTACCGGATGAGCGCTTCTCTTACAATCGCAATCACGTGCCTTCAAAAAAACAAGGCTTGATGAGGGGGGAGCGCTGGGAGCATATTGATAATATGACATCTGAACCATTCTCCATCGAACCTGTGGTCTTGATTCAGGAGGTTTTTCCTGGTGATACAAATGCCTACAATACGCTGTTTGGCGGTAGGTTACTATCAATGATGGATACCGCAGCAGGAATTGTCTCAAGCAAATTTGCTCACCGCCAATTTGTTACAGTAAGTATAGATGCTCTGAAATTCAAAAAACCAGCATATCAAGGAGATTTGATTGAGGTTACTGCCAAGGTAGTTTTTACTTCAACACACACAGCGGGTTGTCATGTAGTCGCTCGAAGAATAGATAGAAGTGTATGGGAAACTGAAGACATATGCTCCGGCTTCTTCTTCATGGTAGCAATCGATAGTCAAATGCGACCAATTCCAATCCCACAATTTGAACCCCAAAATGCCGAAGAACAACAACTCTGGGATGAAGCAAAATCAGCACGTGATGCAATGAAGTCGAACGACTGAGCCGGCGGGTTCAATTCTGATAGTCCATCCCGCACACTCATGTCGGTTTTGAATGTCGCATTTGTTGGCACTCAAGATTATGCTAGGAAGATAGCAAAACTAAATGATACTAGAGACATTGAAAGCTACGTATTCAAAGTTGTAGAAAATTCAATTACGAAAGTCATTTCATTGCTTAGGCCATTGCGCCACCCAGAGAAAATCAGACCCCTTCTTTCAGTGCTAAATGTTGCACGGTGTGGTGTGGTAGAGGTTGAGACGATTGACCCCTCCCTCGGCGAAATTCTTGTTGCCTTTGGTTGCGCAGGTATTGAACATGGACACATTATTCTTAGGCCTGAAGAGGGTGAATGGATAGACCCAGAACAAATTAAAGTGATTCAGCAACAAGCAGGACTCACGTCATGGAAACTCCATTCAACCCCGCCCGATGAGCATGAAATGCGAACACTTCTTCTGGAGGTGTTAGATAATTTAGAGGATCAATCCATAAAAAATCTAGTGATTCCTGTAGATCAATTTTTCAATGTCAAGGGGGTAGGTCTTGTTGCTATTGGATATGTTCAATCAGGCAGCGTCAATAAACATGACAAATTAATCGCACTGCCAACGATGGATATTGGGACTGCACGTTCTCTTCAAGTAATGGATGACGATGTAGATACAGCAATTGCTGGAGATAGGGTGGGTGTAGCAATGCGTGATCTGAGGCAAGAGGCTTTAGAACGTGGGAGCTTACTAGTAAAACCAGATGTCGATGGTAGTAATCAATCAACTTTGGTTCAACACGTGAAAAGTAACCTCAAATTGAAGCCGGCCCCATTTCAACAAAAGTTGCTAGGTGTGGGGGATGTAATTCATGCAGCAGTAGATTTGCAATTTGTGGTGGGGAGGGTGGAATCGATTGAAGAGGATATTGTACAAATTTCTTGGGATAATCCTCTATTTATTAGACGCGACGAACAACCACGTGTGTTGATTAATCAATTAGATTTGAAAATGCGTATTCTAGGATACAGCGATGATCTTTCAATAGTCGAGTAATTTTCTAACGACCGCGACTTTCTAGTCTTGCTAAATTGTAATTACTTCCAATACCGGCTTTTGTGACCTGTTAATTGGGGTAACGTGTATAAGCAGACCGCTAACCTGCTAGTCTTGGGATGCACACTGGGGCTAGGCCCTAAACGATGAACTGAGTAGATGGGGGCAGGTAATTGGATAACGAAAAATTCGCACCATTGAAGATGGCAGGTGTTGAAGGCCAAGTTACCGCTATTTTGACCGATGAAAATCTGCTATTGGAGCGTAGTGACGGTAAAGGAATGCGATTCGAACTGGACTCGATTGCCCGGATCAGAAATCATCATGTTGCAGTCACCCCTCCTCTTTTGACGCTATTTGGTGTATTGTCACTTCTAGCTAGCATTCGCGTATTTAGCGGCCAAATTCAGATTTATTCATTTATTCTTGGAGTTAGTTCATTACTAGTCTGGTTTCTAGGTAGAAAACCTGCTCTTTGTCTAGACACAAAGCAAGGAGACAGGCATATCTTACATGGGCGTGATAATCTATTACAAAGAATGTACATCATTTTAGATAGGATGTCCGATGGTTGTCCATTAGAAGATGCAGTAATTGGTTTGGAGGATTTTCAAACTTTAGAGTTGGCACCCATAGGTGATATCGATGACATCAGGCATGAAGAAGAATCTGTTGCTGCCGTAGAAGCACAACTGAATATTTCTAATGAACAGGAACAATCTCTTGAACAAGCGCTTGAAGAATTGCACAGAAATAAAAACAAAAACGCTTTTTCGTTTGACCAGACAAACCCTCCGGCAAGAACTCCCCAACCATCTAGTAGTTCCGCATATGAAAGAGTCTGGGGGAGGGGCGAACCAGAGTGGTACTCTGAAAAAGAAACTCAAACGAAGCAAACTGGCATGTTTGAACGTTCTACTAAGGCATTATCAGAGCAGAGGGAAACAGCCAAAGTCGAAACTACAAACTATGACAAGCCATTCCAATTACCAAGTTTTGATAATTTGCATTCAAATGAATCTGAATCATCAATGAATCGAGCTCAAGTTGCAATTCAGGAAGCTAGCGATGCTGCATTTGATGTTGGGGGAGGTATGTTCGATATCTTCGATCAATTAGATAATGATCCGAGTCCCCCGCAACAACAAGCAATTTCACCAGCCACAAGTCCTCCTCCATTACAGAGTCACTCACTTCAATCTGCAACTCAACCAATTTTGAGGCCAAGTGAGAGTAGGGCCTCGTCATATTCGATGATTGCTTCTGCTGCAGGTCCAAATTTACCTGAGCCTACTAGAGTTGCACTGAGAACAGATATCCACACGAGTCCAGGGTTGGTTGCATCCGCTACGGTGTCTAATACTTCTGAAAATGCTAAAGCACTTCCCAAGAAACTTGGAGACACATTTACTCGAGTAACAAAACCAGATCCACTTGCTGGCTACCCGGCGTTGAGCAAGATGCAAAAGAAATATGCTCAGGAATCTCGTTTGCGAGTGAATAGTTCATCATTAAAGAGAAGAAGTCGCACTCACAAAGTAATAGAACAATGGGTCAAACCTAGTTTGAAGAGAATTGATGAAACAAGGCGTCAAATTGGACGTAAATTAACTGGTGCAGGGGATGGTTATCGTGACGTTTATGGTGACATGGATGGGAATCAAGATGACTCATTTATTGATGAAAATTTCCAAACAAGTCAAATCATCCGACTTCGCGCAGATCAAGATTCTCAATCAGATGTCCAAGAGCGTCTGCAATTGCTGACAGTTAATGGTGGTGGCCAGATTGCCGAAGATCTTGCAAATAGAACTTTGCGGGGGATCTCAAATGGCACTGAATCGACCCCTATTTCTCTATCGGGTAAATCTACCAAAAAGTTGGATGCTCCAAATAGCTTCAGTGGGATGGTTGCAAGTACTGAACCAGCACCAAGATTCGCTGGCATGAGGAGACTCGGTTAAATCAGATTAAATCCGGGTGCTCTTCCAAATATTGGATAGTAATTTTCCTATCTAAATAATCAGGCTCATCTAGAATTTTTTTATGAAGCGGAATAACAGTATCCACTCCAACAAGAACAGTCTCTGAAAGTGCAGTCTTCATGCTTGCAATAGCATCTTCACGTGTTCGACCCCAGACAATCATTTTGGCAAGGAGTGAATCAAAACATCCCGGCATCTCGTACCCGATATGTGCGTGAGTATCAACTCTAATTCCAAATCCTGTTGGGAAATGGCAATCCCAAAGTCTTCCTGGCGATGGGGCGAATTTCACAGGGTCTTCTGCATTGATGCGGCATTGGATGGCATGGCCAAAAATTCTGATGTCCTCTTGATTCAGGGTAAGAGGCTCCCCGGCTGCAACTCTAATACCAAGTGATACCAAATCGTAACCAGTAATCATTTCGGTAACGGTGTGCTCAACTTGAACCCTCGGGTTTACTTCTAAGAAGTAGAACTTCCCATGAACATCTCTTAGAAATTCAAATGTTGCCAATCCCTTGTAGCCAACGGCTTCGGCCCCAGCGCAAACTCTAGAACCAATTTCTGCACGAACTTCATCAGATAACCAAGGCCCTTCTTCAAGCAACTTTTGGTGCCTTCTTTGTATTGAACAGAACCGCTCACCAAAATGAATTGCTCGATTACCGTCGGCCAATACTTGAAACTCAACGTGTTGTGCGCCTTCGATATATTTCTCAACAAAAACCCGTTCATCTCCAAATGCAGAACTTGCACGTGATTGACAGATATTTAACGCAGATTCGAATTCATCTTCTTCATGAACAATTTGCATTCCAATTCCACCCCCTCCTGCGGCGGCTTTGATAATCACAGGATAACCAATTTCAATGGCTATTTTTTTTGCATCCTTCACACTTGAAATGGGCTCACTACTACCTTTAGCCACAGGTAATCCTGCTTCTTCCATTGCCCTACGGGCCTCAATTTTATCACCGAGTAGTGAAATGACATTAGAGGACGGCCCAATGAATGTAATGGCTTCCTCTTCACACCGTTTGACGAAAGCCGCATTTTCAGCTAAGAACCCATAGCCAGGGTGGATTGCTTCAGCACCGATCTTCTTTGCGGCTGTAATGACAGATTCATAATCAAGATAGGAATCAAGAGGATTCTTGGTATAATTGGAGACAGCGATATCCGAGAACCGAACGGGCAATGATAGCCGGTCTTCTCTCCCATGAATGATAGCAACTTCGCACCCTAGGTTGCGCAATGCTCGAGAAATTCTCAGTGCGATTTCACCGCGGTTGGCAATGAGCACTCTCTTGAACATAGATAACCACACTAGGCCACGGTTCAAGATTATGACGCATAAATTCAATATTAGTATAAATGAAATTAGTAGACATCTCTGAGATATCTTTTCTCTTCTTTCATCATCCTCTTCTCAACGAATTCTTTAGCATCTTCTGGAGACATTCCCCCGTGCTCAACAGCTATATCTATGAGGGTTTGATGTACGTCCTTAGCCATTCGGAATTTATCACCACAGACATAGAAATATGCTCCGCCTTCAATCCATGACCACAATTCTTCACCATGCTTTGCCATCAGATTTTGGACGTAAGTTTTGGGAATATCTGCCATTCTAGACCACGCCAAATCAAGTTTTGTCAAAAGGCCGCTTTCTTTCCAATCATTCAATTCGTTTTCGTAGAGGTAATCGTGAGTGGACGTCCTGTCTCCGAAGAACAACCAATTTCTCCCCTTAGATTTGTCAAACTCTCGTTGCTCAAGGAAAGCCCTGAACGGTGCAATACCTGTTCCCGGCCCCACCATGATGATGTCAGTATCGCCATCTTTAGGGAGGATAAAACTGCGGGTTGGAGACATGAACATTGGGACGCACATCTCGTTTAGAGGTGCATGGTCGGCCATATAGACGGTGCATAATCCCCCTCGATCCCTACCATGGTGATTGTATCTGACAATTGCTACGGTCAATTCAACCTCGCCGGGATGTGCATCAGGGGAAGACGCAATTGAGTAAAGGCGAGGTTTGAGCCTGTCAAGGTTTGTTACGAATTCTTGCGGGGTGAATGAAAGGTTTGGCATATCGGAAAGAAGGTCAATGTAATCTCGACTCCAAATATAATCCTCCATGGAATCGGGGTTATTGACTAATGATTCCCATAGGATTAGTGCTGGGTCATCAGCAGAACCAACAGGGGAAAATTCAGCAGGATAATCATCCTTCTCACCAGACCAATTCCATTGCAATTTACTTTCACCTGTGTGTGCGTATTTTCGACTTCTACCAACTAGTCTTAGTGAAACCTTGGGGCCAGAATCTGAGAATTTCCCTTCAAGCCCTTGAATGAATTTCTTTGAAAGTCGGTGAACTTCGTAATGGTTAGTCAAAGCCTCTTCAATCGTTGCTTCACCAAGATGGGTTTCTACTACCTCATCGTTGCTGAAATTTAGTAGTCCAATTAAATCTGAAACTAGTTCTGGGGGGTTGTGGGGAATTATTCCAAGAGCATCTCCTACTTTGTATTCTAGCCCGGATTTTCCTAAATCAAAGCATATGTGCCTCGTCTCTTTTGTAGAATCTGGATGGGTAATCAATTTTTTATCAATCATTTCACCGAGGTATGGGTTCTTACTACTATAATCGCTCATTCTAATCTATTCCCCCTATAGTCAGCCCCTTGCTGTTATTTGTCCGTTCAACCATCCGTTTATCAAGCGAATGGAGTGGCGTTCCCAAATATAATATCGTATAGATGCGCGTTACTAAAGCCACCATCCAACGTCGCACAGTTGGGTGGCACTATGGTGGAGGTGTATTTTCTTGGAAGCGGCAATGCTTTTTGCCCCGACGGAAGACTACATTCCTTAGTCCTAATCGATAACAAAATGCTAGTTGATGCACCACCTACAATTATACCACAATTGAAGAGAGCAAACATCAGCCCATCTGAAATTAACACCATGCTAATTACGCATTGGCACGGAGATCATATCTTTGGCTTCCCTTTCTTCATTCTTGAACGCAAGTATATCTCAGATAGAGATGCTTCTAATATTCTAAATGTACACCTTCACAAAGGGGGTAGTGAGCGATTAGAAAATATCTCAGAACTTGCCTTCCCTAAGACATTGACAATAGACATGAGTAGTCGAGTAAAGTTTTGTGAAGAGGGTAGTGGCCAAGTAGCTGGATGTCCTGAATGGCAATATGAAAGATTTGAGGTAGAACATGTCCCAGAGACCGAACCTCATGGTTACCAATTACAACATAATTCAGGATTAACAATTCTTCATTGTGGTGATTCAGGTCCTTGTAGGGAAATTGAAGATAGGGCCAGTGGCGCAGATGTAGTAATCATTGAAGTGGGTGTTCCAGATGGGGTCCCCACAGAAATGCATTACAAACCATCATCAATTTCAGAATTGGCAAATAAAAATCCCGGAACAACTTTTCTTGCAACGCATTTATTCACTGCAGCAAATGAGAAAATCCCCAATCTCCCTGGTAATGTTATTCAAGTCACTGATGGGGATAAATTTACTTTAAATGGCGATGGATCTGTAGGAAAAATGGCCTGAACATTTTTAGATGAATGTAAGAATATAAATAATTATTATAACAACGTTTTGTACTTATTTGAGCAAATGGTGTTTTTCGCCGATCTAATATTTTAGATTGGGGGTTGTTTCAATTTCAAAATCAGATTTCTACCAAATTGTTACAAAAATCCTTCCAAAAAAATCACTCCTCCGATTTGAGAATTATTTATCGAACAAATGTTAGGCGCTCATGAGGTGCTTCGGGGACACCTTGGCTAGAAAAATATCAAAACCCTAGTCCAGCAAGGAAAAAATAGTTATTTTTTCTCCAATTCCAATTGGAAGTTCATATAGTAGAATTCTATTTTGACTCTAAGAAAAAATGATGTTATCCTCCAAGATGGCAATTAGACTTATTAGACCGTCACGCCTCCTCATCAATCTCCGTAACGGGGGCGACCGAGACTCTTACAAGAAAGATTGACTAGTTAAGAAGAAAAAGAATGGTGTTATAAAATGAGTGAAAATATTTTCAACCATCTACTTACTAGTGATAGCCTCTTCAAAAATCGTGAAGTCCTACATCATGGCTTCATTCCAGAGAACTTGCCACATAGGGATAAAGAGATTGAATCATTAGTTCATAATCTCGTTGAGGCATTACATGGCCAGATCCCTTCAAACATGATTCTCTACGGGCAGCCAGGCCTTGGAAAGACTGCAGCTACAAGGCATGTTTGTCAGCAATTATTAGCTCGGGGTAAAGAGTTGGGAAGAACAATCCATACAGTGGAAGTTAACTGTTGTACTGTGGATACCAAGTATAGGGTACTCGCTCAATTAGCAAATGATTTGGTGGAGGACAGTAGCAAACACGTCCCTTTCACTGGGTGGCCAACTGACAAAGTGTTTGACCGTCTGCGAGAAAATATGGATTCCTTAGGGGGGGTTCATATCTTCGTTTTAGACGAAATAGACCATTTAGTAAAACGACATGGGGACGACATTCTCTATCCTCTAACTAGCCTTAACTATGAATTGAGAAACTCACGATGTTGTATTATTGGTATTACTAATGATTTACAATTTACAGATTTATTGGACGCTAGAATTGCTTCACGCCTTGGCTCTGAAGATGTCGCTTTTTCACCGTATAATGCTCAACAGATTGAGGATATTTTGGAGCACCGCGCGCACGCGGGTATACGCGAGGGCGTACTTTCCGAAGGTGTGATTAAACTCTGTTCTGCGCTTGCCGCTCAAGAACACGGAGATGCAAGGCGTGCATTGGATTTACTTCGAGTAGCAGTTCATAAAGCAGATATTAAAGGGGCAAACTCTGTTTCTACCGAGCATGTTAGGTTGGCCCAAAATCAATTACAATTCGACCAAATGACACCAGTAATTTCTAGTTTACCATTCCACCAGAAGTTGGTTCTATACAGTATTCTTCTAAATGAAACCAATGGACTCACAAATGTTTCAACTGGTGAGATTTACTCTGTATATCAGATGGCGTGCCACAACGCTTCGGTAACTCCACTTGTATCCCGTTCAATTGGTAATGTTGTCAAGAATCTAGATTCTCTAGGACTGGTCACCACCAAAACCACAAGTTTGGGCAGATATGGGAGGAGTAATAGAATCAACTCATGCATCCCTAGCAACATCAATCCAATACCAATCATGCTTGAGGCAGATGAAGGGATGAAACCGGTGATAAACGCTGCTTATCGCCTACAATCTAGGCTTTAAGCGGATATTTTCAGGCCAATCTCGCTAAGAATTGTTAAGAAAGGGTCGCCGGTCGCCCGCTTCATGGGTGATGACATTGATGCGAGCGAAGGCGGCAGTGAAGCTGTTGACATGGTGCTTGGATGGATTAAGTCACCCGGCAAAACATTCTCATCCCTAATATTCGGTCTTGGAGTTTGGGGATTAATTCTTGGAATAGTTAATGTCACTCTCGGTGCTGTAGTTGCAGGAGAGAGAAAAATTGTATGGGCAGGATATCTTACTATGGGTTATCTATGGGATGATCCATATTCAGAGATGATATACCGACCTTACTCTGATACAGTATTCATTGGTATGGCACTTGTTGGAATCTTGTGGGGTGCATATGGGATTAATCAAAAGGTTGAGGGTGGATTTCAAGCATGGATTTCAGGAGTTATCTTCAATCCTATTTGGACCAGTCTTGTATCAGGTAGCGAAGAAGGTGGTATGACAATGAGTGCGGCTGCATGGTGTCTTCTGCTAGGTTTTGGCTTCTACGCTTATTGGTCAATAGTTCACTGGGCTTGGACAGATATCGGAGTTTATGCAGTAACCGCGCCTCTACTAGCTTTTGGTTTTGGTCTTCGATACCTAGCCCTAGTTGGTGATGAAGCCCCAGCGTCTGAATGAAAGGTTAAGTCACCTTTTGAATAAATGGCTGTGGCCATTTATTCCGCGAAGCGCGTCGTTATATCCCTCTAAGGCTCCAATCCAAAGTGCAGCACTCCATAGGAAATAATTACGAAAAATCAAAACACATAGGATTAAGGTAGTTAATGAAATCAAAGAATCAACAGCGCCAAAAATTATTGGAATTAAGAGGGCTGGTAGAAGAATTGCTATTAATTTTCCATCAGAATTAAAATCATGTTTGACTCTAGGATATTTTCTCATGATTCGAATATGAGCACGTGCATCTCTTCTACGTTTTTTTAGAAAGTGTCCGATTTCATTTTCAGCAACATGATCTACTATTGCATCAGGTTCGTAGCGAATTTCTCCACCAGATTCTAATATTTTCATTGATACTTCCATATCCTCTGCGTGGAACCATTCTGGATCAAACCCTCCACGTGAAATTAACGAATCTTTCTTGAACATAGAGCATGGGCCATTTGCTAGTGTGGCTTGCTTTCCACGTTTAGAATACTTGTTTGCCACAGATGTGGCTCGTAATCTACTCACTGATGTTTTACCTTCATCAAATACTACTCTTCCTGTTACTGCTTCGACGCCTGCGCAGGAAGCATACAACTTCTCAATCCAATTAGTTCTTGGCCGACAATCTATATCTGTAATTGCAACCCACTCACCATTAGCTTCGTTGAGGGCTCGGTTTCTCCCTGCGGATAATCCAAGTGGCGCCTGGGAAATGACTCTTACTGGAACCCCTTCGGAAAAATGACCATCCAAACTATGCCACTTCTGGAGAACGTCAGTACCCCCGTCAGTTGAACCGTCATCAACTGCGATAACTTCTATCGGCCGGTAAGTTTGAGCACAAATTGCTTTCATGCAGTTATCAATCCAATGTTGTCCATTCCTAACACAAACAGTGATAGAAATTAAGGGGTTGGACATATAATCACACCACCCGTGTGAAAACATCCAATAATCTTCTACAGTTATTTTTCGTTTCTTCTGTGGTAATTCTAAGCACGACTCCTTTGCTTGGTTGCCCGTAAACTAAAGCACATCCTAAGGGTGCAATTAGATGAATAATTAGTGGCGCCAAATCTTCTTCCCCATTTACAACTACTAATGTCGGCTCATTATTAGAAAGGGCCACCTTGGTAGCTAGTTTCAAATCCGCTGTAATTACTCCAGGCGGACTAGTGCAAGTTGTTAATGAAGTAAATACGGTCCTATCCAAGTCTGCTGCAGGCCCCCATGGTTTTCTTTTGGTCATTCCATCTACAAAAGCAACGTCTGGGATAATGTTCATTTCAACTAGGGTTTGAACACATACATCACCAACTGCAATTAGTTTTGGACAGTTTTCTTGAATCGTTGAAATTGCCTTTTTCATGGCAATTGATGTATTAGATTCAGGCCCCTCGAAAAGAGTCCCATATGGCTTTTTCAATTCACTATCCAAAATTTCTGGCATTTGCTGATCTATGTACATTTCAGCATCTCCCAGCCAACAGGTCCCATCCCTTCCAATCTCTCCTGCCCGAATTCTACTGGACGATATGATATTTCCATCTGGGCTAGAAACGTGATTAGCTTCAATAATTGATAATTGAGGTAGTCCCCTGTGCTGACGTCTTGAATTAATATCTTCACAAGCGGCCCTTGTTTCAGTTGTACAACCAATCGCGTCAGCTTCCTGGGTGGTGGCGGCTGGGCCGATAGAATCATTCAGGAGATGAATCGTAAGGTTTTCAGAAAAACCAAATTTTTCAACCCAAACTAAAATATCATTTTTCCTCTCATCCCAACTAAGGATTAGCGGATTCTTTTTCTTGGCTATTTCGTCACTGATTAGCCAAACTTGTACGGTATCAGATTTTTCTAGACATGTGTTTAGTAAGTGCTCATGGCCAACATGAAAGCGGTCAAAAGTGCCTCCGATTAGGCATAGTGAGACCCGGTCCATCATCACTCCGTGTTAGTAGGGCCTCAATCAAACCTGCGCTGAAAATCGGAAAAAAGTGTGCCCCGGGGCGTAACGAACCACCTCATCGCTTCTCAGCTTGGAGGTTCTGACCCACCCCGGGGCGTCTGTCGGGTGAGTGGGTGGTCCCATGAATCATTCCGCGCACAGCAGTCCTATGGGGACCTTCTCACCCTGCCGCCATTTGCACCACAATTCATTCCCAAAAGGGTCACCGTGGCCTTCGAAGGCGGCGATGCCCCGAACTTGGTACCACAGTTCATCCCCCGCCGGCGAAGGCCAGGGTCCGTGTGGTGTTGCTGTCGGGGCATGTATCGAGCCGTACGGCTCCTTCTTGAATGCTGTCATTCAGTTTTCAGAGCCGTCTTTGGATTTTTTCACGTAATCCTGGATGAAATCCACTTTTCCGAGCTGCAATACGTATGGAAACTTCTGGGGCGCCCATAGTAATCTCAGAAGCGTTGAATTCCGGCCATTTGTCAACTGGTTGTAGTAGCCACCCGATTAATGGATGAGTATTGCCGGTATGGGGCGATTGATCTTTTGAAACTGCGAGTAAAGCATTTTGTAAATCAGATAATTCACCCACACCTATCAAATTGGAATCACTTTCAATTCCATGGAGGATTCGCTCAAGTCTCGAGATTAATTCAGTTGGGGTCCCGGGGTGTTCAATTGCCCCAATACCAGGGATTGAATGTTCTTCCCCAGGGGGCCTAAAAATTGCAGCAGCCCAAGATATTTCACCGGATAACAACTTCTCTCTACCATCTGATAACTCAGTCATCTTCAGGAACAAATCGGGAGAGAAAGGTGCCCACCACTCTATCGGTAATGATGTGATATTCCCCACATCTTCAATACTTGGGGCTCTGCCATTATTCGCCATCCCGACTAGTGCTTGCCACCCACTCAATGTCTTAGAATCAGTTCCAGAATAATCTAGCAATTCAACCCAATCAGAATCTAACTTTCCTTGTTGAGCAAGCCAGTTCAATCCACAAAGTGAAGGGACTATGTTTTTGGG
>PBPH01000052.1 GCA_002725475.1 Methanobacteriota archaeon
CCATTGATGCCGTTACAAGTGATCAACAAATGAGACAAAAGGATGCCCAAGTCGGAACAATGCCTAGACGCCCATCTGGACTACCAAAGGCAGCAGTATTTGACATAGAAATGAATACATGGACCCTATTTGGAAGGCCTGTAGAAGCATCAGTAGCACCCCCACCTACCATTACAAAACCAAAAAGAAAGGCAAGTGCTCAAGTGGCAGTCCAAAGTAGATCAAACAATAACCCAGGCCTGCCCTCAATTCCAACACCTCCAAAGAAGGCAAAGAAGAGCAGCCCTAGGTTACCAAATATCCCTCAAATATGATGGGGGATGCCCTACTCCGCAAACCAATGGCGAACGACGCGACAGAGAAGTTGGCTCGTGATGTGGAGTCATTACTTAGTACAGAGAATGGAGAATTATTACTTTCTGTCGGGGATTTTGTTCGGCAGCGAGTTAAACGTTGGGCACTAATTTTCTTTGGGGGTATGATGGTTGGTTACCCTATTGCAGGTATTGCATTGAGTTGGTTATTGAACCAAACAAATCTAATTCCTGAAGACGCATCGATTGTCATCCTACAGCCATTAGAAATTGTAATCATACAACTTAGATTAGCCGCACATTTAGGAGTGGCTTTAGTTTTCTTATCTGTGATAGTTGATGCTGCGATAATTGCTGCAAAAAATGAACAATTGAAGGGGCAGTTAAGGGGTGTGAAATTGTCGCAATTTTCCTCATTCAGTAGTGCCATCTTAGCACTACTATGCTCTTTTGGTCTAGCAATAGCAGGAATTTGGTATGTACTTGATTTTCTTTTACCGCTCCTACTTGAGTATCTTCAATCTGATGCCGCATCTATTGGAGTTACTACAACATGGCAACTATCCGCTTGGATTGGATTTATCGCGGGTCTTTGCTTAGGCGCCGCGATAGGATTCCAAGTACCTCTTGCAACATTAATTGCACTCCGAGGTAATCTTGTAACTAGAAAAGAATTGATTCATTATCGAAGGCATCTGTGGTTTGCAGGCTTCTGCGCCGGGGCAATACTTTCTCCACCAGATCCATTGTCGATGTTTTTGGTAGCAGGACCAATGTTGATTCTTTTCGAGTTTTCACTAATTATCGACCGGGTCCTGAACTGAGCCAATTTCTTCTGAACTAGATCTAGCGGCTTTGTCCGCTGCGTTCGCCACAGCAATGCCATCTTCAACATCTACCCATTTCATCATTATAGTCCCAGACAAAATAAGTAAGCCGATACTTAGGATGGCCACCCTGTCGTCGTATAGAATAGCCAATGTACCATACAAAAATGGTCCAACGAACGCTGCAACCTTGCCGAAGAAGCCGAAGAAACCAAAGAATTCAGCACTACGTGTTTCAGGCACCATCTGTCCAAAGAGACTTCGAGAGAGGCCCTGGGAACCGCCCATGATTGAACCGAAAAGAACCCCTAAAATTAGGAATTGAATCGTAACTGATATGCCTAGTGGCTGCCATACTTTATCTCGGGCTTCTTCAGCAATGAAATCTAAGGGCCCATCACCAAGATTTGTCGGATGATCCGTTCCAGCTAATGATTCGATAAATTCAGGGCCACCATTCCCATCCTGCTTGAAACTAATACTGAATCTAGAATCTGCAATCTTCTCTTTTAGCAAATCTAATTTGGTATGGTTTACAGAATCCTCCCCTGACAAGATAACGTTCGATGGGTTACCGTCATTATCTTTAGCCCATTCTAGAACTTCAGTTTCGTGAATTTTATCGTTAACCTGTACAGGAAGGATCTCTCGAAACTCCATTGCCCATTTTTGTTCATCACTATCAGGGTCCTGCGCTAATTCCCCGAGGTTGATTTTTGTAGTTACAGTGTAATAGCCCTCGCCATCATAGGCCCAATTGTACTGTATATCGTAGTCCTCGTGAGCCTCCGGTGCCAATGGTGCAAATGTTAGAGCAAGAACACCCACTGTGGTGGCGATGATTAGAGAAAGGTGCAATGCCTTCTTGGTTGAATATATCTCAGCTATTTTGGTGAATCCAATGGCGCAAGGCGCTGCAACAAACTGAATGATGAGGATAGTTAGGATAAGATCAGTTGTAGTCAAACCCAGGACAACAGGGCCGAAAATACCGGCGATAGCTGTTATTGTATTGATCCCATCGATGTATAGGAAATAAGCCAGCATGAAAAAGAACAGAGTGCGGAAATCCTTCCTTTTGGACAGGGTTGATTGGACTTCTTTGAATGCAAAAACTGTTGTTTTTACAAAACTCATTTTTTCCATTTCATTTTCAATCCGTGGCTCCGGCACCCACTTGAAGGTCAATAGAGAAAATCCGAACCACCACATTCCCGATGTTGCCATACAGAACGGGATGACCCAATCACCTTCAAGGCGCATGACCATGCCAAGATGAGCGACCAGTAGAAGACCGCCGCCCAAGTAACCGTATGCGAAGGCTTTGTTGGAAATATCATCCATCTCTTCATTTTCTCCAAGGTGGGGCAACAATGCATTGTAGAATACTCCTGCGCCGTTGAGACCAATATTTGCAAACACGAACATGACCATCAACCAAGCCCACTTCATGCTGATGGGTATCATATTGGTCCCAGCTAATGCAAGTAGGAAAGTTGCTCCTGCACCAACGTAAGTGAGAATTTTCAGCCACCACATTTTGATTTGCCTACGGTCAGCGGTGACTCCTAAAGATGGGCTAACAAAAGCGACCATCAATGTCCCCAAGGCAACCGAATATGACCATATGGCGGAACCAGATAACTCGATACTAGCAATTCTCGTAGTGAGCCCATTCGCTTCAAGGAAGAGATATGCAAACCAAGGAGGTAGAATGGCCGCTGTGACGCTTGTTTCAAATGCTGACTTACCCCAATCGTACATGCAATATCCTTTGATTTGCAAGTCGCTATCCACTTCAGCCATACAAATCGGAGTACATACTAGGGCTATGAGTATTGCAGTTTCTAGATGTAACTTCCCTTTGGGTTCAAGTGTTGAACCGATATCGGGAAAAACGGGGATTGGTTTGAGTTGGTCGCAACCTCGAGAAAATTCTATTGATGCAATCAAAATGGGTATCAATCATTTTGATGGTGTAGAGTTCGATTTACGGCTATCCTCAGATGGAGTACTGATGCTCCACCATGACAATAAAATTGCCGGGGGCAAATATTTTGAGAATCAAACCGCTGATGAAGTCAAATCAATTGCTGATACTTTCGAAGATTTGTTGAAAGTTTCTGAATTTACAAAACCATGGCAAGAGGAAGGGAAAACCGTCTGCATTGAACTCAAATCCCCTCATCCCAGTAGCGGTGTAGCTGGTGGGTGGAAGGGTGGCTCAAAGAAAGTCAATTACCTGATTAAGATGATTGAAATGGTTGATGAAGCAATCTCTGATTTTGATTTACCTGAAGGTACAACTGTGATTTATGCGTTTGACAAAAAATTCCTGAAGGCGATCAACTCTGTAGGATGTAATCATCCTCATGCAATTCTAATGCCAAGATTGAGGGAATGGAGTTCAGGGAACATCAACAAAGCAATGGCATCCCCTTCTTTCATAGCTCATTCAATGCCACGGTTGATGAAAAAACATCAGAAATGGGGCGCTCCAATGACTCCATGCGCTCTTGATTACCTAACTGGTTTCACTCGCCATCTAACCTTGGGAACTACTGTTGGACTTCATGGAAGAGGATTAGAGAAATTAACCAAGGCCAGAAAGGGATTTCCTGCATTTTGTTGGCCCGTCCCACTTAATCATGAAAGAGCAGTCCTAGATGCAGGATTAACAGCAATTACCGATTCGTCATCGCCTGAAATAAATCAATTGCCAGACGGTAGTGAAAGGCGTACAAAACCTGCGACTAAACCGTTGTCAAAAGGTGATTCACAGCCATGGAATGAGATGTCTAAAGGAGAACATAGAGAATTGCTTACTCAGATGAAAAAACAGTGGCTTTGGAAACGTTCAGTTGATGAATTAATAAATTCAAGTGAAGCTAATCAGATTCCTTGGGAAGTACCTAGGATGATTGGACATAGAGGGGCGGGAAAAACTCATCACTCAATTGACTAGTTTATTCTAGCCGCTGTATGGGTTGATTTACACCGATATATTTTGGGCGGTAAATTGGTACCCCTCTGCCAGAACGTGCATTTCTCTCATCAATTATTTGAGCGCTAATTCCAATCACTCTAGCCCAACCAAAGAAAGTTGTGTAATATTCTGGTTTATGGAAGCCAACTGCGTGTAGAAGAGCACCCGATGCAACATCTACATTTGCATGTGGGTTGCTAATCTTTGGATTTTCAGATAATACCTTTGGAGCAACCTCTCTCAATGCCTTAACAATCTTGTAATTCTCATCATCGGGACATATTTCCTCGCCTAAATCAATCTGCACTGCTGCCCTTGGATCTTCTGCCCTAAGGACTGCATGACCAAAGCCGTATATTGGCCGCTTTGCTGCCAATTCACTGCGAACAAATTCCTCAATCTTTGCTGGATCGTCCGTGCCTATTCTCTGTACAAATTCAAGACACGATTGGTTAGCTCTTCCATGAAGTGGGCCAGATAATGCATTCATTGCACTGGACATAGATGCATAGAGAGTAGCTCTACCACTAGCAACGCATTTCCCTGAAAAAGTAGAGAGATTTCCACCACCATGATCCATGTGTAAAACTAAGAATGTACGTAATACTCTAATCATTTTTTCAGCCTCATCACCCTCTACTCCGAGTAAATGAACAAAGTTCTCAACCATTCCTCTTTGGGGCTCACTACCAGATTTTGGTAATCCTCGACCACCCCTTAATCTGAAAATTGTAGCCATCAATTCAGGCATTCTTGCTATTAGATTGAGGCTATCTGCACGAACATCACCAGTGGTTTCTGCGATTCCCAAGGCTTGAATTCCAACTGAAAGCCAATCCATAGCATGACCACTTCCCGGAGTCATTGATTCTAAAATCCTCAGAGCTCCAGCAGGCATCTCTTCTGCCCGGGCTGCTATTTCTTTGGCAAGATCTTGTGATTCTTGACGATTTGGTAATCTTTTCTCAAATAAGAGGAACACAATATCTTCTGGGCTCATATCTGCAAGGTCACTGACAGGATAACCCACATAATGTACTCCTTTTGTAGGACTAACAAAGGAAGTTCTGCAAGTTCCAACTGGGATTCCCCTCAATCCGGTGTCGAGATTACTATCCTTAATTTCAAACAACGTTGGTTGCTCCTCGGAATCACTCATTCACACTCGCCTCCTTGCGGGATTCTTGCTCACACTAGTCAAAGGTATAAGTGCGACGCAACAAATCTAGAATTTATGCAAATAGAAATACCTTATTACTGCTCATTGATTTTCAAACTGCTAAACCCAATAGTTACAGGTCAGATACCCTTAGCCAGTAAATAATGGCTCGTTGGGAGAGAATGTTTCGAAATCGCGACGATAGCTGGTGGAAAAATGGTGTAAACTTTACTTGCATTCCTGATTGTGGTCGTTGTTGTGACGAACCCGGAGGTATTGTATATCTGTCACGTGAAGATGCTACTAGGATTGCAAAAAATTTTGATATGACCGTTAAGGATTGGCTGTCAAAGAATTGCAGAACGACCCTTGATGGGCGCTTTGTCTTGGAATCAAAACCGGAAGATGGGCGCTGTATTTATCTGGCACCAGATAAAACCTGTACTATCTATGAAGTAAAGCCATCACAATGTTCTGCATTCCCTTTTTGGAGAGAAAATCTAGTTTCTGACAGGGCTTGGCAAAAGACGAAAGCAATGTGCCCTGGCATTGATCACCCCGATGCAATTGTAATTGATGGAAATGCAATTTGGGTAAAACTAGAACAAGACAGAATCGCAGAAGATGGCTTCAAATTCATCTAATATTTACTCTTCTTCAGAAATTACTGGTTGAAGAATTACTAATGGACGCAAAACTGCTTTTTGTTCTCCAAGAAGGTCTTCTGCTGTGATTGCCGATTCATCAATATCCCACTCACCATCGGGAGTAAATTCCTCTATTGATTCTGATTCGTAAGGTCGTGTTGGTTTTTTCCTTGGAAGAAGGGCTTCCCCCGCATTTAAACGAGAGATTCTCGATAGCTTACGCTCTATCTCAAGCATCCTATCGGCCATTTCAACGAGTTCATTTGGCTCGGCGCCATCAATTTTATCTGATATAATTTCCATCTCCTCATGTAATGAAAACAGTTCGTCCTGATGGCGAAGTAATCTTGATTCAAGTCTATCAAGGAATCCCTCGCTAACTAGATCTAGATTCGGCATCTCATCACGAGGAATCTCCAATTTAGTGGGTTGAGATGCTGATTGAATTCTATCCCTGGCATCATTCAAAGCACTTTTTTCTCTTCCGAGGTGTCTTTCAATTAGTGAATCAACCGCATCAATACTATTTTC
>PBPH01000053.1 GCA_002725475.1 Methanobacteriota archaeon
CCGCAACTGCTGGAGAGTTTTCATTAATTATTGATTCTTGATTCCTTTTCATCAATCTCCAAACCATGTATAACAAACCGCCAGAGACGAAAAATAGCAATGCGTAGGCTATAGTTAGTGGCTCAACCATACCTCTCCGGAGAAGGGGCTTACCAATTACCTCTTCGATTGTCTTCCCAATGGTTTAGCAAGATGTCTGCGATGTGAAGGCACTGGCTCCTTCCAAACTCCTTCATCATCAAATCTGGCCCCCAACCATAATGAATTGGTAATTTTACTGCATCCAGAACATCTCAAAGGTTGGTCACGGCCTTGCCTTTGAAATCTATTTCCGCATTCGCATAATGGCCTAACTAATTGCCTAGGAGCGGCATCAGAAACCATTAATGATTCAAGATGGATTTCATTTTCAGAACATGATAGACCACGCCATTCTACTATGTCTCCAATCACTGTTTGGCGCAATAATGAATTAACTGCGCCGCCTTGTTTGAAAGCAACTAGTGATAATTTTTTACCATTCGAAAATACTGAAACTGATGCATGACCGCCTTTGACTTCAATTAATTCTGAAATTACAACTCCATTCTCTACATTGATTATGTGGTCGCCAGTTGCTTGGTTTGTTCGGTGTACTCTCATCGCAACTGCGTTTTCCACCAGGGCATCTGACTGTAACCATTTGTGCGCATCTTTCGCGACTATTTCTTCTTCTGACCTAATCCCATAAAGTACTGGACAGGGAGTCCTCGGTGTTATCAGCGATTTACCTGCATTTGGATCTCTGTTCAGAATAGTTCCTGGAAACTTAATTGACATTTCAATTACACGTGAATTCGATACGATTCTATCTTTACCAATCATCGAATCAGCCCTCCATGCTGTCGCCTCCCATGTCCAATCATTCAAACCCCTCCATGCAATTGAGCTTGTAGAACCAACCAAACCCCTATTCGAACCGCGTGACCAATATTTAACCCCCTCAATTTGATTAATTAGTTCGTGGCGGAGTTCAGAATCAACGTATCCCCTAACACCATCCCAATACCATTGTTCTGGAAATTGTTCCCTTGTCCAAACTAGTGATGGGTGGAATGATAAAACATTCCAATCAGATTCTATTGAATATCTGCAATCAAACCAATTTTCGATTAATTTTATGAATGTATCCTCATTTTCCGAATCAACTATTACTTCAGCTGATAACGCCGCATTACCCCTAGTTCGTTCTGGGGCAAAAGGCCATAATCTAACCAATCTTGGAGAATTTACTACCTCAAAACCGGATTCTTCTATTTCTGTAAGGAGTAAGTGAAAATCCCAAGTAGTACATCCACCATCTATAGAGTCGGTGTCATCTAGACCAATCCAACCCATTCAGATATTGTCCCCCATATCATTGAAATTCAAAACTCTAGAAATTACATCACTAATACCAATATCAGGATCACATTGAAAAGTTCTAATTCCATATGATAGACCCGCCTTCATATCAGCCATTCTGTCACCCACCATGAACGAATTTCCCTCTTCGACTGGTTTGTATGTGGGCCCATAATCAAAATCATTAATCGGAACCTGTTTATTTGTCGCATCAAGAATTTGCCTACCTATTTGAAGCATCCCTGGATTCCCTTTTCTAGACCAGGCATTGTCCCAAGGCGAATATGGGCTATACAAAATTAAATCCAGATGCGCATCTGGGTTTTGAGAAAGGAGTTCTTCTTGTAATGCAGAATTAATTTCTGCCAATCTTTCATGATCCCAATGACCACGACCTATTGGTGATTGATTTGTGACTATGCAAATTCTAAATCCAGATTTACGTATCGAGGCGACTGCATCCCCTGCATCTGTGAATACTATTAGTTCGGATACTTTATTGATGTAATTTTTACTTCCAATATTCAAAACGCCATCCCTATCTAGAAAAGCAATATCAACCCCATTCCAATCACTTGAATTTGGCATTGGGGGTAACTCGCAAATCTTGGTTAGCGGGGCCAAATGCCTGTGTGGCAACATGTTAACTCCTCACGAGTGGCTAGGTAGACCCCTTTCAGCCTTGACAGCTTCCTTAATCATGTGATTGATAATTAATTGTAAATCTTCTATTCTTTCCATAGATGTAGTATCACAAATTATTGCGACATCCACCATTTGTGCTAATTTACCACCATTTCCACCTTTGTAGTTGCCAGTTATTGCAACAGTAATACATCCAATCTCTTTAGCTTTATTAATTCCATTAAGTACATTTTCTGAATTTCCAGAACCACTGTAACCTATTACCAAATCACCAGCATTAGCCCATGTACCAAGAGCGCCTGCAAACACATTTCCGTAACCAGTGTCATTAGACCATGCTGTTAGTGAAGTAATGTTATCAGTATGGCAAATGGTCTTGATCCCCAATTCCTTACTCCAATCACCTGCTGAATGTGAAGGAGTTCCTGCAGACCCCCCATTACCGATTAAATGAATTGTCCCACCACTATCTAAAATGGAAATTACGTGCTCCACAATCTTCTGAATTGATGGTGTATCAATACTCTCTAATGCATCAGATAAATCATCTTTGTAATCGCGCAAAAATGCGTCGAAGTCTATGTTCGTCATGTCCGCTCTGACTAATCGCTGACGCATAGCCTATTTACGAGTTGTTGAGTCAGGACAGTACAAGTAGTGACTACAAGTGGTTTGTCAGGGGTTGGAATTAGAGAATGAATATGGAAGAAATTAGGGTTTTATTCGCAATAATTGGTTTGTTATTGCTTGGTATTACTTTTCATTTCAAAATATCATATTCTGCCATAATATCTGCTATTGGTTGGTTATCAATTTCACTTTACTTCTTCCTTGATACACCACACTACATCGAATTATCTGATCCTGTCTTAATCCTATTCTCAGCAGCATCGTTGCCATTAGGAATTCTAGTTGGCTATTGGACAATACAGTTGCAAAAAGAAGGAAAAGAAGAGGGCGCCCTTACTTGGTTACAGGGATGTGTATTTTGGTCAGCACTTCCTTACTTAGCCGCATCATGGGTGCCTTATCTATCAGTTGGAATTGTTTGGTTTACTGCAGTACAAGCTGTTTTCATATTAAGAATGACTGGAATTGCTGATCTAACATTAGGGCCAGCACAAGTTGAATATTCTGATGGTACTACATCTCTATTCACTGAATTTACAGGTAACCCTTGGTTATATCTTGAACCTCTAGGGGAGGGTGGATTTTTCATACCCATCATCACACAGGATGGGAGCCCGATAGGAGTCTCAATAATTTTGGCTTGCAGCGCACTACAATCAATGATTGTTTTCGTTGGTGCCCTAATTTCATTACAGATTTCACCATGGAAAATGAGATTAAGGGCTCTATTTATCACAATTCCATTGATTCATTTTCTCAATGTCTTCAGAAATGCAGGAATAATCTATCTAGACATGTCTTACAGAGATTGGAATTGGTTGGGAATGAGTATGTTCGAATTTTCACACTCTTATGCTGCAAAATTTGGTAGCCTTGTCGCAATGTTCTTGATTGCAATTGTTTTGTTCGAGATTTTGCCAGAATTACATAAAAATATACTAAGATTAATGGAACCATTTTTGCCAAAAAAGAAAAAGATTAGCGCCTCTTGATTTTGTCAATAATCTTACCTCTAAGTGGCATTTGGTGCTCCCAGGCAAACTCTTTGATTACCCGGAGGGCTTCTTTCTCCAATTTTGGGTCTGATACAAGGTCAGTTACATCAATTATATTCTCTCTAGTATTAGCCTTAAAAGCAGCAATTGGCTCCTCATTATAGAAAACAAGATAGGCAGAACCAAATCCAAATCTCTCCCTAAGTAGTTTGGCAAAATATGGGGCCAGAGGGTCTGATGGAGGTAAAACGAAATCCCTCATTTTTTCTATGCCAGAAGCACTCTCCAGCATGTCTTTTCTACCCCAACAAACTTCATTTAAATCCTCTAGCAAAAATCCCTTAATGAATTCACCTTCATCAACCAGATGTTGTAGTACTGTCATTATTTCTTCTGGCATATATGGCTTACCAGCCATCTTCTCACACTGCTTCATCGTAATTACAGGTATATCCTTAATCAGTTCGATCAGATAATCTTGTTTAAATTGCCAATGATCTGTTGCAATTGTAGGGTGGACGGTACGGAAACCTCCTCGATAATCCTGCACTAGATGACCAGAGCGAATAAGTGGTTGGGCTAATTTTCGGAATTCAGATCTCCTTAGAGCGTGCCTATCCATGAATAATTGTGGATCAGAATGATCTGTGAAAAATTCTAGCACATCTAGTAATTCCTCATCTGGAGGTAAATTGCGAATTGTTAACAATTTCTGGAAATGTGAGTAAGGTGCGTAGACCCTATGACCTGTTAGATTAGTGCCTTGATGTAATTGATTTGCACTAGCCATTGATTTCAAATCTACACGATATGATTCGCAACGCCCTCTTAGTGCGAAATCATCCCTAATTTCATTAACCATTTTTACAGCTATTGTTTCATTTTCACTACGGCTATGTTGATGCATGTGGTGATTATTGAAAAGTACTCTAATTGAATCCTTAACTGGCCTTGGATCCATAACACCACCGCGAATCAACCTCCTGCCGTCACCTATTCCTTTGAACCCAATTCTAGCAAATGCATCTTTCGTTTCCTTTCTGGCTTCTGTAATATTTTCTCCATTAAAATTTGTTAATACTGAAATCTCCACTAGGGTATCACGGTAATTTTCTAGTAATCTATCAAATTTTTCAACAAATTCATCTAGATATGCATGGGGGATATGTATATCTTTTATTTCTAGATAATCATTTACTTTGTACATGAGAATTCTTCCAACTGGATCAACCCCCTTGAAAACAGGGTAATACCAACCCTGTTTAAGCACATAACGAACTTCTTGAATAAATCTAGAGCAAAATGGATCAGATTGGGTTAGGATTCGCATTTCCCTATCTTCCCTTACTCTTCTCTTTACTTCAGAAACATCCTCCAAAAGACAATAAAAATCTGTTAATTCAGGTTGTAATGCAATTACTTTTGTTATCCGTCCTTGATCCAATAATAGCCTTAATGTGTCGTCCAACTCATCTCCTGAACGGCTAACATACCAACCCAATGTGTATCTTTTTACTGGGCCAATTCTCCTAATTAATTCAACCAATGCATCATCAAAAGGAATAGGATTATACACATCTTTAACTCTATGAAACAGAGATAAACTTCTCTTGCGTTCTGGGAGTTCTTCGTATTGTTTTACGCAGAGTAACTGCCGCTCCATATTGTTAATTGCATATTTTGCCCTATTCATTAGATACTTTGATTCTTCATCCCTAGGAATATCAATCAAAACCTGTTGGCGAGTAACATTATCATTCTCAGGGATATTGGTTAGTAATTTCGATTCCATCTCGCCAATCCAAGGTTCTGGACGAAGACCTAGTAGTAATGGCAATTGGTCTTTTTTGGTATATCCTACCCTATTATGCAAAAGCCTACCCATGACTACATCTGGGTCGTGCTTCAAATCCTTCCAATCCGCAAATCTGAATGATTTTACACGGTCTAGTAATTCATGCATTTTCTGAATCATTACGTGTGAAGATAATGCCTGTAATGGATCATCATGTAGTTTGAATGATTTAGTAAGCAATAGGTTCTGTAGGTTTCGATAAGCAATTACATCTTCCTCGCCGCCAGTAATATAATGCTCATCAACTCTAAGAATAAATTCCCCTTCCTCTGTTTGTCTATAGAATCCGATAGTAATTATATTTCTAACTTCAAGTTCATGTAGGATATTTTCAATCATCTGTTTTGGAAATGGCAGCCTAGAAACCAAATCATCTAGAGTTTGAGGGCCCTCACTACCCAATAAATCAACCATTTTAACCCTCAAACATTCATGAGGATCTGATAGGAGGCTTGCTTTCCATGAAATTGCTTCTGTACCTTTGTATTTTGTACTTACATCATATGTTAGGCCGCCAGTATAAAGTTGCCTCAAATCATCGATATCCTCGGCATTATGAGTGGATAATAGGCCCAATGTTCCATGAATATCACCCATCCTTCTAGAGAACCATTTGTTGTCTATACCCTCATGACCAGTATTGTTTATCCTTACTATTTCTTCTTTTTCAATTAGTTCTAATACCCAACCTCTAATTTCTTCTTCATCAATTCCTTCTAATTTGCTACGATATAATGGATTGATATGTTTCCTATCAAGACCCCCACCCATTTCCATTAGATCTAGTAATGATTCTGAATCATTAGGTGTTGGCATTTTGTCTTCATAGTAAGAATTAACCTGCCCTTCGTCTAACTGAGTAGCAAGTGCCCTCTGACCTAGTAATCTTCGTAGAATTTCTGGATCTATATCTTTGATTAGGTAAGCCCTTGTCCTCATTGATAGTAGATCTTCAAATGCAGACATATACAGATTCATGCCAATTGGTGATGGAACCTTCACTCTTGTGTGGAGAATTCTGGATGATCCATCTACAACCCTGCTAACAAATTGATCTAAGCCAATCATATCTAAATCATGATGGAAAATTTCGTTGAAAACTTCCTTCATCAATAGTGATTCAGAAGCAGCTCGATGAGATTTGAATAGGGCGTCTGACTTTTGTTGGAATTGTTGTGGAGAGACTTCTTCTGCACCTATTCTTCTTGGAATAATCAAACTCCTACCAGCAACTTCTCTAAATCTTTTAGCAAATAGTTGGGTATCAATTAAGTAACTCTCAATAATTTTTCTGTGGTCTCCTGATTCGAAAACTGCTGGGAATGCAGCGGGATCCACATCATCTGATAGCTTAATTAAGAAACCATTCTCATCAAATGATATCTCGTATACCTGGATTTCATGTGCTGAGGCAATCCCTGCAAAAAAGTAACCTAGAGTCATATTGAAGGCCCTTCCCCTGCAAGTTGTTACCATATAGGTCGTGCCGCCACCTACGATTTGTTCCATCATTATTCGATTTGGACCAGGTACTTCGAATGACTCAGCAACATGTTGCTCCATGAATCTGGCAACTGCTTCTGAAATTTTACTAGAAAGACCATACCCCTCCTTCAGTAGTCTCCTTGGGTCCCTCTGCCTCCTCAAAGCCAACATAGTTGCCTTCTGTAATTTTAAAACTGAATCCGACAATTCTGAACTTCTACTAAGCGCTTCCCCCGACCATGAAGGTACCGTTGGCCTATAACCCGTGACTGGTGTGACATTCACCCTTGAACCTTGAATGGACTGAATTCTGTATGTAGTGCCACCCAATAGAATCACATCACCTGGCCTAACACTTGAAACGAATGAAGAAGAAAGTTGACCGATCATTGAGCCATCAGTATTCAAAACAAGATAGTTATTATCGGGTGAAATAGTTCCCAGATTGGTATAGTATATCATTTGAGAATAGCCTCTTTTACCTATTGTGTTCTCCTCCCAATCAACCCACAATCGTTTCTCATCTTCCAGCATATCAATTACTTCGATATAATCATCATAAGGTAGCGACCGATATGGCCATGCGTTAGTAATCAACCCATACACTTCATCTACATCTTGTTCCCCAACAATAGTTAGACCAACCATGAACTGGGCCAAGACATCCAATGAATTTTCAGGGAATCTTAGCAAATCCATTTCCCCCGACATGATTGCACCTTGTAGTGCAACAAGTTCGACAAGGTCGTGCGGGCCAGTAGGTAGAAGCCGAGCCCTAGGGATGCCGCCAACATGATGTCCTGCGCGCCCTATTCTTTGCAATGCTGTAGCAATACTACCTGGTGAGCCGAGTTGAATTACTAAATCAACTGTCCCAATATCTATTCCCAATTCAAGTGATGATGATGATACACAGCATCTTAATTCACCCATCTTAAGTCGCTCTTCAACATCTTTCCTAATTTGCTTATTCATCGAACCATGATGTGCTTCGATACCCGAATCATCCCAACCAGCTAAACGACGAATTTTCTGTACTATTTCCTCTGTCATCTTTCTAGTGTTTACAAACACAATTGTAGTAGTATGGGCCTCTATCAAATCTAAAATGTTCTCAACATTGGCATCTAGAATTTGTTTATGATCGAATGTTGGATCCCCAAACCGAGGGTGTGGTAAAATTATATCCAAATCTAATTCCCGCGCACCACTTACTTTAGCAACCTTAACAGAATCTTGTTCGCCCCCTACAGGGACTAGGAACCTTGCAACTTCATCTAGAGGCTCCATAGTTGCTGAAATACCAATTCTTTGAACCGGCGTTAATATTACAGAATCTAGTAATGCAACGGTAAGTGAAAGAAGAGTTCCTCTTTTTGAAGGTACCAAACTATGCAACTCATCTAGAACCAGCCAACTCAACTCATTCATAAGAGGGCGGAATTTCGAAGAAGCAAGTGCTAATCCAAGACTTTCTGGAGTGGTGATAAGGATATGGGGGGGCTTACGTAACATTTTTTGGCGTTCTGATTGACTTGTATCACCAGTCCTCAATCCCACCTTGATGTCTTTAGCACGTTTAGGAAGAAACCTATCTTTAATTTCAGTTAATGGATCAATCAAATTTTTCTGGATGTCATTTGCTAGTGCTTTAATAGGTGAAATGTATACACAATATACCTTATCTTCCAATTCCCCATCTAGTGACATCCTCACCAATTTATCTATTATTGAAAGAAAAGCTGTAAGAGTTTTACCACTCCCAGTGGGGCTGCAAAGTAACAAATTATCTCCATTTGAAATTGAAGGAATTGCCATCTTTTGTGGGTCAGTAAAATCAGGAAATTTATCTTTGAACCAATCCCTAACTGGTTGAGATAAGGAACTGTATAGAATATCAGATTCTTCGTATGAATCTAAGTATACTATTTCTGCCATATTATCTCACTCCTATCTCGATGAAGCAGAGGGAATCAATTCAATATATCAATATTTGCAATCTATACAATTAATATTGAATATCCAAATATGCAATTTGTGGTATCAAGCCCAATTATTACCATCTTTTCCCCATCGATTAACTTGCTCCACTTTGTGAGTTTTTTGTCTATCAATTATCAATGGCGAAACTTCTGATTGGGCTGGAACAATCACTTCCCTCAATGCCCCTGTAGGGCAGGAGCCAATACAACTAAGACAACCTACGCACTTTTCATTAATTACTACGACAGGCCTTTTCCTTCGGCCGTGAGGACATTCTAACAATGGCAATAGTGCCTCAAATGGGCAATGTGTAATACAAAGGTCACATCCAGTGCAATCGGGCTCAATAATCTCCACCATCGCCTGGCCCATGATTACCCCAATGACACCTCACTATTGACCTATTCGTGGCGAAGCATTGAGAACCCAAACACCCTCACCATACTGAGGTGAGGTGTTGTCGGACGAAGGTGAGCGTGTAAACTCTCTAGTGTCCTTGCTCAAGAGAAGAGGTATTATTTTCCCCGCTTTCTCTATTCATGGTGGTGTTGCTGGATTATTCGATTACGGCCCAGTTGGCGCCAGATTACTAAGAAAAGTTCAGAATCAATGGAGAGAACATTGGATATCGAAAGGTAACATTGTAGAAATTGATAGCCCTACAATTACTCCTGAATCGGTCCTAAAAGCTAGTGGTCATGTTGATGCATTCAATGACCACGCATCCGAATGCCGTTCCTGTAATGCAATTTTTCGAAGCGATCATTTGATTGAATCACACCACACTAACCCTGACTCATTAGATAGTGAAGAATTGGGTATGATTATCTCTAACAATGGGATCAAATGCCCCTCTTGCGGAGAACAACAATGGCACCAACCAAGACCAATGAATTTGATGTTCCCTACAAGAATTGGTGCGACTGGTGGTGGTAGGGCCGCATATATGAGACCCGAAACTGCCCAAGGGATGTTCGTTACATTCCCCATGATTCAGAGACATTTCAGAAATCGCTTACCGTTTGGAGCAATTCAAGTTGGAAAGGGTTACAGAAATGAAATTAGCCCTCGACAGGGTATGATTAGGCAACGCGAGTTCAATATGGCTGAACTCGAATACTTCATTGACCCTGAAGCAGTGTTTGAAAATGATTTATCCAACTGGAATGATACTAGATTCCAATTTATCCCGGACCCAAAGGGAGGGGATTCTGAAACTATTGAAATGATGATTTCTGATGCCCTAGATTCAAACATTATCAGACACCCTGTTGTGGCTAAATTTATGGCTGAAACATACGATTTCATTGTTTCAATAGGAGCAGACCCTAGTAAAATTCGATTCCGACAACATGAGTCTGATGAAATGGCGCATTACGCTACCGATTGTTGGGACTTGGAGATGTTCGGTTCATATGGTTGGATCGAATGTGTTGGAATTGCTCACCGAGGTTGCTATGATCTTGAAGCACATGAGTTGGCCACTAATAGTAATGAGTTACGAGCATGGAGGGAATTTTCTAAACCAATAGAAGTTGAAAAAATGGTTGCATCCCCAATTAGTTCTATTGTTGGCCCTACCTTTAGAGAACGGGCTAAAGATGTAGGAGATGCACTAATGAGTTTAGATGAAATGCCAACATCCTTCCCATTTAATTTACTACTCGATGATGGTACATCAGTTAGTATCGAAGAAAATATGGTTGAAGTCAAGCAAATTCACGATATGATTCGTGGAGAATGGTTCATCCCCCACGTAGTAGAGCCAGCATTTGGGTTAGATAGAATAATTTGGCACCTACTTGATCATGGATATGAAATTACAGAGAAAGAGGGCGAAGAATATCTAATTTTACATCTTTCTGAAAATGTTGCTCCGTACGAATTAGTTGTCCTACCACTATTTGAAAAAGATGGGATGAGTGAAATAGCTCATCAAATTAGAACTAAATTAATTTCATTATCTGGAATTAATGCATATTACGATGGTTCTAAGTCAATAGGCAGACGTTATGCTAGAGCCGACGAAATTGGCGTCCCTTGGGCTATTACAATCGATTACACCACCATTGAAGATGGTACTATTACAGTACGTCGAAGAGATGACCAAAGTCAGATTAGAATTTCTCATGATGATTTGATTCAATACGTAAGTACTAATTCACTCAACACACTCTTCTAGAAAATATTTCATAAAATATTACATTAATTATTCCTATGGATTTAATGAACATTAAAGCCTGTCACGTTTCAGGTAAGCACGATGAGCGAGCGTGAGGCGATTCTGTCCGATTGGACTGAAAGATACAGGCCAAACAGCGCTTCTGAATTAGAAGGCAATGATGCTGCTAGAAAAAGGATAAGTATTTGGTTAGAATCATGGCGAAATGGCACTCCTGAAAAAAGAGGGCTGCTACTTTCAGGACCCCCGGGGATTGGAAAAACTAGCATTGTAAAAGCAACGGCTCAGGATTTGGGTTGGGTTGTGATTGAACTAAATGCTAGTGACGCCAGAAATGCTGCCGCAATTAGACGTGCTGCAGGAGGGGGTGCTGCTAATTTTTCGTTCTCTTTGGATGGTACTTTCGATTTAGATGGTGGAAAGAAAAATCTCATACTTTTAGATGAGGTTGATCATCTCCATGGAGGCTTATCAGGAGTCAGTGAAAGCAGAATTGAAGATTCAATTTCAATTTCGCGCGGAGAGGAAAGTAGCAAAAACCAGTTGAAGGGCGACACGGGCGGTAAAGCCGAACTACTCAAAATGTTGAAGACAACTATGCAACCAATAATTATGACTTGCAATGAACCGATGGGGTTGTGGGGGCGAAGGAATCCAAATTGGAAGGGTGCCAGAGACCGGTTTCTTCGCCATGCCGAACAAGTGCAATTCAGACGTGCAAGTAAAGATGCATTGATTAGAATTGCAAAGAGAGTGCTCAAATCTGAAAACATAACTGCTGACCTTATTGCATTGGAGAAATTAGTGCAATCTAATCCTGGAGACATCAGAGCACTAGTTCGTGATTTACAGATGATATGTGAGCAAGGAATTGAGCATATTAATTTAGCAATTGTTGAAACTCAGTTGAGTAGGGGCCTGAGGGATCAGCAATTGGAAATATTCCCCGGTTTGCAAAAACTATACAACTCCGAATCAGCAAAAGATGCCAGCATTATTAGTAGAGATATGGAAATTACCCCGCGTGATTTGGTCGCATGGGTATCATGGAATAATTCGTCAGTTTTCAATGATAAAGAAATCCTACATAGGGCAGCGAATACGTGTTCAATTGCTGATCAGTCGCTTCATACCATGTACAGCAATCTTGCCTACCGAAGTTGGTATTGGACTGGACAACTTGCCGCACTTTCAGCAAGTGTCACTAGGGCTGTAAATAATGAAAGGATTTCACTTTCATACCCGGAATTTCTCAGAAGAGGGACTGAGCCCTCCAGAAGAACATCACTAATAAGAAAATTGAGTGCTTTGACCGGTTCTAGTATGCAATCTGCCAGAGAAGAATTATGGCCGCCATTAGCTGCAATTCATGAATCTAATGATTCTATTAATTCTGATGATTTCTCTCTAAGTATGGAGATTGGCCTAGATGGAGATGAACATGTACTCCTTCATGGGCTCAAGAGAAATCTTAAATCGACCAAAGAATTGATTGAAAGATATAATGAATCTTCACTGGAATTATACGAAGAAATTACTCAACCTGAGCCCGAGGAAATAGATGAGCATATTGAAGAAAAATTACCTGACAAAGGGCAAAAGAAATTGGACATGTTCTAGTTATTTCTTCCAAACCCTTGGGGACAAAAGTACGATCACAGTCAGAAGTTCTAGTCTCCCCAGCCACATCATTATTGATGTTATTATCATAGATGTCCAATGAAGACTAGACCAGGTCTGAGTGGGTCCGAAGGCACCAATTGTAGGGCCTGTATTCCCTAGGGAAGATACAACAATCCCAATTATTGACTCAAAGTCAAGATTGTACTCAATGAAAGAAAGAAGGAGCAATCCTGACATGGCAATCACTGCCCACCATGATAGCATACCTACAATAACCCATAATTTGTCATCAGTTACCACTTCCCCTTCCATTCTAACTAGGTGTACCTTTCTTGGTGAAGCTATTCTAGATATTTCTCTTCTGGCAAGTACAAAAGCAATCCGTAATCTCAAAATCTTCAAACCACCACTAGTAGAACCGGCGCAAGCACCAACAATCATCAATAATAGCAGTATTACTTTAGATAAAATTGGCCATGATGCGAAATCTGCCGTAGCATAACCCGTAGATGTACCTATAGATGCAGCTTGGAAAGCCGCGAGTCTAAATGAATCTGCAGAACTTAAATCTGCAGCAATTATTAGATTGGCCATCATTACTAACCAAGCTCCTATCAGAACTGCGAAGTAGACTCTTAGTTCATGGTTGGTTACCACATTGAACCACTCCTTCAACCAGAGAAAATGATACAAAGTGAAATTAATCCCAGTGGCGACCATGAAGAAGATTATTATCCACTCAATAGTAGGGCTTTCGAAATGCATTATACCTGCATCATAGGTGCTGTACCCACCACTCGGCATGGTTGTTAATGCATGGTTAATAGAATCGAACCAACTTAGGTTCCCCAAAAACCTCAGTAATAACATCTCACAAACTGTCATAAAAGTGTAGATAGACCATAGAACTTTAGCAGTTTCTTGCAACCTCGGCCTTAACCTTGATAGTGCTGGACCAGTTAATTCAGCCCTAGCAATGCTCATCCCGCCACCTAAATATCGTGATAAAATTAGCATTCCTAGCATAATGATACCCATACCACCTAGCCACTGAGTCATACTCCTCCAAAGAAGAAGACTACGTGACTGAGAATTAATACAATCAGGAACAACGGGCTGGCATTTAGGACTAGTGTTACCATCGATTACCGTAGCGCCAGTAGTGGTGAAACCTGACATAGATTCAAACCATGCCCTAATACTACCCCCCATCACCTCTTGAAATGTAGATTCGCCAAGGTAGAATTCTATTGGGCCGTGAAACATTCCCCCTAACCAAAAGGGTAGCGCCCCAATAAATACTACAACAGGCCATCCAAGGGCAACAGCGGCAAAGGCTTCTCTGTCCCTTAATCTATCTCCAGCATTCTCACTGTGGCCATATTTTATCAATAAAATTCCAGAAATAACTGAAAGTAATAATGGAAAGGCAAATGCTCTGATGGCCATTACAGGCTCATTAAGAACAAATGGGGAAAGGAATGCGATAAATAATGGAAAACTCAGAATAACTAGAGTCCAGCCTACCACTAAAGCCAGTAAATCTTTTCTCATTTTTCAACTTCCTGATAACAGATTCTCAACATTCTCGATATCTTTAACCTTGGAAAATAGCATCAATCGGTCACCTTCTTTCAAAAACAATTCTGGTGTCGCCCTAATCATGCTATCAGAACCACTTTCTGCTGCTCTTTGAACAAATGCAACACGGCAAATATTTGCTTCTAATTTCTTGATTTGGCGGCCGATCATTTTGTTTCCTGGACCAATATTTGCAGACATGCCAACCAATTCTGGAACACTAGCAAGAAGGTGGTAGTTTCCTTCAACTCTACTATGTACTTGTCTCAAAATATAGTTAATTGCAATTCTCCTACGACTAACTGCATAAGAATCACCAATTCTTTTAGCAACTTGAGCCATCTGGCTATCGTCTAATACCATCCCTGTTCTTTCAACACCTAATTCTGCAGCTTGTAATGAAACTGCGATATTCGTCTGATCGTCCTTTAGTGCTGCAATTGAAATGTCATGATTTTCAACATCTAATTCTTGCAACAAATCAGAATCTAGAGGGTCGCCATGTATAGAATCAAGTAAATCGGTATCACCGTAGTCACTACCAGCTAGCGCGTTTGCTTCCTCCAAACTCTCACTAATCACAGTAACCCTACAACCTTCTTCAAGATAAGAACGAGCTATTTGCCTACCCAATCTTGTGGCACCGAAAATCAAAACTCTAGGTGATTCTGGATATGGGGGTGGATTATGACCTGTAGCCTTTAAAATTCTCCTAAAAGTATGCTTACCTATAGTTGCAAATGCAAGTAGGGAATTTTCTTTAATTACAGTACTTTCAGATGGAATTTTACTACCTTCTCCAGATTCCTTAATGCCAAAAATCCTTGGTAGCCCATCAACCTTATCCTCGGCTTCCAATGTAGTATGGTTGATTAATTGGTCTGCTGATGGCTGTACTTCTACTACTGCAACCCATGCGTCATTACCCAATGAAAGTACTTCATTCATTCCTGACCCTTTCAAACCCGCCTTCAAATCCTTGATGACTATTAGATCTGAACACACCGGATGATTAACACCAGTCCACCTTACTAGTGACTCTTCATCTTCTTTAGAAACAATTTTTGCGTCATGAATTCTAGCAATAGTCATCAAATCATTACCATTAATTTTCGAAGTTTCAAAAATATCTCTTGCGAGAGAGCACGAAAGCAAATTTATTTCATCCCTTTGAGTAGCAGCAATGAAAACTTCTGCACGTTCAATCTCTGCTTCTATCAAGTCTTCCCTAATTGTAGCATCGCCCTGCACAACTAGGACATCCAAAGCCTGTGCTTCTTTAATCGCTAATGGGTCAGTATCGATTAGAACTACGTCCCTACCTTCACTACGTAAAGCCTTAGCAACTCCACGGCCGACCTCGCCAGCCCCGCCAATTACTATCCTCATGGAAGCACCCTTGGGCAATCTTTCGGGAAAGCACATTGCATTTGAGCCTTCACTCTCCTATTTTGTATGGAACTTTATATGTCCCACCCGTGTTTTCAGGACCAACAATAGTATCCCAAGATTCTAACCAATTATACTGAAATGCGTTTATGGACATCACTTTATAGAATTCTTCAGGTGCAATTCCATTAGGGCTTTCTGGTTCTAAGAATTCGGAAAATGCAGTAGGTGTATGTAGCAACCACTTGTTATTGACAACATCGACCGAACCTTCTAAGTAGCAACTATCTAGGTTTATTCCATTAGAATTACACCAATCTACACTGTATGGTATTAGAATTACAGACCATGCGTGAGCTTCCCAAATCTCATGATTCATTGAAGTTAATGCTCCAAATTCATACCATGTGGCAATATTTCTAGTCCTCAATAGGCTCATCCATGCGTTTGACTGTTCATCACAATCACCCATTCCTTGTGCTAAACAAGTTGGGCCACTCCTAGGTGGATAAGGGGCACCCTGACCATATTGAACTGTATCTCTAACATAGATGAAAGCAGCATGTGAAAATGCATAGATGTTGTCTTGCTGGCTAGTGGGAAGACTCGCCATTATATTGTCTGCAGTTGAGACCACCAGTGGATGATCGCCATCTATTGCCCAATTTTCATATGACCCCCCGTCGTTCCTATCGTACCATTGATGCTGCTCCCCAATATATGATGTCGTTGAACCTATCCAACCTGGCCTGTATAAATCATCAAAGGTTCCAGAATTATCGATATCCATGCCAATAGATTGGCCCGCTATTGTTGTAGAAATTGTGTCTCCCTTTGTCCATGTGTATGAGTACGATTCAATTTCATAAACAACAATCAGAGATGCGGCAGAATTAGCAGGTATATTGCCTTTCCAAATTAAACACCTCACATATTCACACTGCTCATCACCAGGGCCATTGAATGGCCAATGAACAGTGGAAAAACCATCACCAGTATCTAATGCAGAATTAGGACCAAGGAATTCTTCTTGATTTACTGGAACATCAATATTTGAAAAAGTAGAGCCGACTTCCATGGATTTCACCCATTGGAGACTAAGAGCCATGTCAAAATTACCCCCTCGATCAAAAGCAACAGGTTCCACCCCCCTGTTCGTACGCTGTATTGGAATTGGTAAACGATAGACAAAAGATCTTTCACCTTCATCGAAATTTTCTATTTCTATTGTTCTCTGTAGTGTATATTGAGTAGCAACTGGATATTCATGAGCTGGTCCAATTTTATCCCATAAATCATCCATCCAAATACTAAGTTGTTTGTTTAAATGCTCTTGTGCTGGCGTAAACAGAAAGACAAATGCAATGACAAGTACTAGAACAAAATTACGAATTTGTTTTCCAGATTTTTTCTTCTCCCTCCTCTGTCTCGCAATTTTTGCTCGGCGCCTAGGATCAACTCCATACTGTACCGCTGGAGTAGAAATTGGGTGCATGCCTGATGGGGAAATTCGATTAGCCATTCCAACTGAACCGCTAACTATTCTGCCACAACCTTGGCAGATGCTACTACGCGGATTAGAGGGCGCCATACAATATGGGCATCTCGACATTATGCCATTGTGTCCAGCGTAGCACCATAACGATTCTCCAACACGTAAATCAAAATCAACTGGATTGCGATTTATTCTTCTGAGTCGAAAACAAACTCACCAAGTTCTCTATTTTCTTTCTGGATTGCTCTTTTGGTAGCCTTTCTAAGCGTCCTTTGGTATTCTTGGCGTACAGACGGGATTAATGCTGATGGCAACCACTTTTCTTCTGCTATTGAGAAGCCGTACAAAACTGCAGGAGGTAAAATTATCAATAAAATTGGCTGGGAAGTTATCCCTAATAATACAACAATAAGAATAAAACTACGGAAAAGGCCTGCTTGCCATAAAACTGACAACGGCTTCTTTTCTACAACTGCTGAACCCTGCCAAGAACCAAGTATGGCCTCGAGGGCTGGCATACAGATTGTAATCAATATTCCAACCATAATCATATTCATATTGAAACCAGAAACAAAACCGGGCCAATTTGGATCTGCCATTCTAATCATCAAATATGATGCTTGAATTGCACCCATTCCTAAACCCATTGTCCAACCTGATGTGGGGGGCGCTCGTAGCAACCTAACCCCTTCCCTAGTCAATAAAAAATGGAAAACTAGAGCCTGTAGAAGGCCTAGAAAAACCATCAAACCAATTGATTCAATGGGGACTGCTCCCAACTCAGCAACCCATTCAATAAATAGGCCATCAATCAATATTCCACTGAAAGCCCCCAATACTAAACCAAAAGCAAGATGTTTGGTTGCATTTGGCATATCGTAAAATCCTGCCATTCGCTGCATTCCTCCACGCCATCCAGCATATACTCCAATCAATCCAATTGCAAGCAATATTTGGACTTGATACTGTGGTAGGCCAACACCCATATACCCCGCGAGCCGTTTTTTGCTGATGTATCCACCGGGTCAACTTTAGTAACTCCGGCGGATTCAAACGCAATGCGGGGGACGGCCCGTTTGGTGATACTATGGCACTCGAGGGATTAAAGTCCGGAATCTTTGGTGCTATTGCATCACTAAAAAGCAAGAGGAAATTGAACGAAGAAGAACTAAACGAAATGGTTCGTAATATTCGAAGAGCGTTACTTGAAGCGGATTTCAATGTTCGTCAAACTAAGGAGATTGCTGAACGCTTAGAGTCACGTATGAGGGACGAGGAACCGCGTCCTGGCGTTAATTTACAAACTCACGCTTTGAATATACTTTACACTGAGTTAGTTAGGATGCTGGGCTCACCTAGAGAAATAATCCCACACAACCAAACTATTCTCATGGTGGGACTGTATGGACAGGGAAAAACAACCACGACGGCTAAGTTAGCTGAATGGTGGCGAAAAAAACACAACATGAAAGTCGCTGTGATTGAAGCTGACGTCCATAGGCCCGGCGCATATCAACAGTTGAAACAGTTACTTGCAGAATCACCAGTAGAAGTATATGGAGAGCCTGAAGAAACCGATGCATTAACTATCGTCAAAAATGGTTTGGAAGAAGTTGGCGGGGCTGATCTTGTAATTGTTGATACCGCTGGTCGAGATAGATTGGATCAAGATTTGCAAGATGAATTAGACGCCATACACCGAGTAGCAAATGCAACAGAAAGATTTCTTGTTATTGATGCCCAAGTAGGTCAGGCTGCCGGTCCAGTTGCAGCATCATTTCACGACTTAGTAGGTGTCACAGGAGTTATCGTTACCAAATTAGATGGTACTGCAAGAGGGGGTGGCGCACTATCTGCAGTAGCCACTACCGGAGCACCAATTGTTTTCATTGGCGAAGGGGAGAAAATTGCCGATTTAGAGAAATTTGAAGCTGACAGATTCATTTCTAGACTCCTTGGCATGGGAGATATTAGGGGTTTGATTGACCTTGCACCAGAAGACCTAGATGCGGAAGAAGCAGCTAGAATAGCAGAACGACTGATGTCTGGAAGATTTACTCTTAATGATATGTACAAGCAGATGCAAATGATGTCAAAGATTGGGACCGTTGACAAAATTTTATCCCACATGCCAATGGGTTTCTTTGGTGGGATGGGTAATATGTCAAAGAAGCAGAAAGAAGAGATGCAAGAAAATCTTGAACGATTTAGGATCATTATGGATAGTATGACTGCCCACGAAAAAAATGAACCAACTATCCTCAAGCAAGAGAGAATCAGGAGAATCGCAAGAGGTTCGGGCACTACCGAAAAAGATGTGAGAGACCTAATTGCACAGTGGAAACGTTCCCGTAAGATGATGAAAGGAGTAAAGGGCAACAGAAGGCTAAGGAAACAGATGAAGCAAATGATGGGCGACATTGACGATGTGGACATTTGATTGAGGTGGTAATCTGAAGCGTAGGTTCGCTATAGTTGGACATAGAGCACCTAGTGTTGGAAAATTAAATCTCAATGACTTGTCTGGCGGAAGTGGTAGAATCGATGTCCTAGTCAGGGCAATTAATGCAGCCCTTTTCCTATCACATGGAATTAGAAAAGATTCTGAAATAACTATCCACTTGATGGGCAATGATAGGCCAAGAAGAATACGATTTGATGGATCCTCAATTTGGGGTTTGCACCCTGATGAAAGGGCCATTGCTGGCCAAGTAAGTAAAGTCTTACAGGAACCATTGCCCGCCCCTGGGATGTGGGTTGAATTGCATCCCGGAATTTCTCATTCTGGAGGAGATATGATTACAACAATAGAAGAATGGGACAAGCATAATATTACAATGATTAAGCTAGATTCTGACGCACCTATGATTTCTGATCATTTTGAACACAGGATAGAAAATGATCTGGCATTCTTCCTTTCTGATGATCTGCCATTCACTGATCATGAAATATCAGCCCTGGATAATTTGGCAATTCCACTTTCCTTAGGAGATAATTGGCTACAAGGACACATTGCAATTGGAATTGTCCACTATCAAATTGATAATGGTTTAATCAATAACTAACCATGATGGTATTCCTAACTCATTAATTGTGGATTGAAGTACCTCATCTGATATGGAAAGTGGGTGCCCCTGAGGCCAAGTACCTAATGTTGATACACTTGCCTCACCTATTTTAACTCGATGTGAATCGCCATTTTTTATTTCTTCATCCACGATGTATAATGAACCTAATTTAATTGTCCATTCATTTTCATTTACTTGAAAAGCATTCATTGCATCCCGATACCACCTACCCCCTAAGTGAGTGGATGAATATTCGCCGCCCCAATTAATTGGAACATTTAGATTTAAGAAAATATCACCATTGATTATTGAATTCCTCAATAAATTTTCATTATTTACCCCTGAAGATTTAATCTTTGTTCCTTCTGGCCTACCTATATTTTTAGCTTCAATTGGGATTATCTTGCAAACCCTTCTTACTAATTCTAATGTTGGTTCAACAGCAACAGCAAAATCTTCTGTTCGCTCGACATCAAATGATGCTAGACTTGTAGAAATTGCTGGCAAACCACACGTCCCTGCCTGCCTTGCTGCACCAATTGTCCCAGAATGTAGAATATCAACAGACATGTTTGGACCTCTATTAATTCCACTTACACATAATGATGGCTTTGGAATCCCGCTTGGAAGCCCCCCTTCTAATGCAACCATCACACAATCTGCCGGATATCCAGAAACATCAAAAATATATAATTCAGCATTGCTGCCAACGGAACTATAGATTTTCTCCAAATCATTTCTCCTGCGCAATTTCAATGATTTATGTAAAGTAAGGTGCATGGTTGAAGCAGATCTTTCTCGGTCAGGGGCGCACACAATTATTGGGTATCCTGCGTCATTTAATCCTCGAATAATTGCATCTATCCCGGGGGCATCTATCCCATCGTCATTTGTAATCAAAATTGTATGCTTCATAATTCATTCACCTCTGATTCATTTTGGCCTATAGTCACTAGAATAATGCCCGTAATCAAAAAAGGTCCCCCCACCCATGTATATATCCCAGGAACTCCAGTCGTACCCAGTAGCCAACCTATTAAAGAACCAAGTAATGGTTCAAATAATACAGATACAGAAATAAAAATTGGCGGGAACCACCTTAAGACACCGTTAATTCCTGTGTGCCCAATTATCCCAGGAACAAATGCCAAATATGCTATCGCAGGCAACCAAACCATATCACTCCAACCAAAAACTGATGTTTCAGGAGGAATTAATCCTATATTCCCTCCTTCCAAAATTAAAGAGCTAAATGATAGTAATATCGAAGCGATTAAAGTAACAGGAAATGCATATATGAAAAGTGGCATCCAACCACGCAGCACCCTTCCTGCAGCCCAATATCCAACTATAGCAACTGCACCAACAAATGCAGCCAAATCGCCAATCAAACTCACATCGCTTTCATTGGTCACCCCCAATAATGTAACTCCAACTCCAATAAATCCAATAGTTGCTCCAATTGCCTGTTTAGAATTAATTGCCTTACCCATCAAATATAGGCCAGTAACTATGACGAGAGGGTGGGCTGTAACAAACAGTAAACTATGAGTCAGAGAGGTATTGTCTAATGACCAAACCCAGCTACCAAAATGAATACCAAGACATATACCAGAACCAAATATCGCCCCAATAACCCCTTTGTTTTTTAGTCTAGAAAAAGATTC
>PBPH01000054.1 GCA_002725475.1 Methanobacteriota archaeon
ACAGTTACACACTATACCTTGGACGCGATAATTTTGAGATGGATATTCCAGTACTACCGCCTTATGAAGAAGAAGTGCCAGGTCTTGAGTTGAATGAAGGTCAAGATTATGTTTCACCTTATGCCTTGGGAGCATCTGGTTTTGCAGAAGAAAAAGCCGAATCTAATGGCATTGGTGGTCCTATTCTAATGCTATTTGTTAGCATAGGTATTGTTGCAGCAATAATGTTCTTAATGCCGCAAAGTGGAGTTTTCAAAGTATTGGCAGTTATCTTTGTTGGACTAGGGATGATTTCAACTTTCACCGTTATTCCAGTAATTTCTGGACCTGTAGCATTAATGACAGCAGTTGATGAAAATGATCCTGATGTCTGGACAATTGATGAATTGGCAGCTTTACAAGAAAGAGATGGGACATTCCTAGGTGAATTAACTGCAGGCACAGAATTCAAAGTCTACATAGAATATGATGTTGTATACAAAGCGAAGGACATCGATGGGGGTGATTGGCACTATGGCCTTGGTTTTGAGTCGTCTGCTGAGACGTTAAGCGACCCTGTTGAAAGTACGTCCAGAGGAAGAGAATACGTACAACTATACTTCTCAATTACTGCTGTTGATCCGACTCCCGGTTCAGCAATCATCCTCAATGTCAAACTAGTAAATACTACTACCAGTGACGGAGAGTCAAGAGTGGTCCCCCAATGGGCAATACCTGGTGAAGAAGTGAATCAATTCTGGGTAAAGGATGAAGTTCTTGGAGGAAGATGGATTATTCCGGAAAAAGATGTGAATGGGGATACCGTTGTTGAAGTGGTTGGTGTCAAATATTCATGGCAACATTATCCATTGTTCCTTTCCCTAATTGGAATTATATTAGCAGGGGTGGGAATCTGGCAGTGGTCTAGAACACGTAGGCCTACAAGGAGACCATCGCGTAGTGAGACAGAAGATTTCGATGATGAGGATTTCGACTTCGATGATGACGAAGACTTTAATGACGACGACTTTGACTTTGACGATGATGACTTGTGAGGTGATGAACCTTGGGCTGTAACCTAAGGGATTTGACTACTCCGCATGCTGTTGAATTGCATGATTTTGATGGCCAAAGAATTGCCGTAGATGCATTTCTAATAGCGTACCAGTTCATTACATCTCTAAGGTCAAGAGGTAGTGGCCAAGATGGGGGGCCTTTGAGAGATGCTAACGGCCACCCCGTATCACACCTCATGGGTTTTCTAGACAGAGCAACTGCAATGGTTGAAGCAGGAATTGACCCCGTGTTCGTATTTGATGGAAGACCTCATGAACTGAAGAGTGATACATTAGCAGAGCGAAAGAAGAGGAAAATCGAGGCAAAGGAAAAATGGGATGCTGCTGTAGATGCTGAAGATTGGGATACTGCCCAAAAACTTGGATCGCAGATCGCTTCTTTTACCCCAGAAATGGTTGCTGAAACAAGGAAGATGCTAGATTTACTTGGAATCGCTAATATCGAAGCGCCAATGGAAGCAGAAGGCGCTTCTGCAGTAAGATGTGCGCGGGGGGAAGTAGCTGCAGTAGCTAGTCAAGATTGGGATACTTTGCTTTATGGCGCTCCAGTAATGGTGAGAAATCTGGTTAGCCACGGTACAAAGAAATTTGGAAGAGTCGTTAAAGCAGAACGTGTATACCTCAAAGAACTGCTTGACGATCATGGTATTACTCATGAACAATTAGTCGACTTAGGTATTATGGTAGGAACTGATTTTCATCCTGGAATAAAAGGAATAGGTCCAAAAACCGGTCTAAAACTAATACGTGAGCATGGAACATTGGAAGAAATATGTATTGTTAAAAAAATTGAAGTACCTGAAAAACTTGATGAGATAAGATCTCTATTTCTAAATCATCCAACCTCTGACACCCCCTTGCCTGATTCTACAATGTGTGATGAACAAGGTTTGAGAGAGATGCTTGTGGAAGGTCATAACTTTTCTGAGAGGAGAATGACGAGGGCGATGAATCGTATGCACAATGTCGGACGCTTGCGGACAACCGGTCAGACGTCACTATTTGACTTCTGATAACCCTCATACTCAAGGGTTAGATTAGTTCAGGAGTTCTTGTGGAGAACACAGAACCCGAAAACGAGCGCCCCGCATCAACTGAAAATTGGTGGGAATTCGTTAATGATATTAGATTCTGGAAAGGGCTTCTAATTCTAGGAATTATTTTGCATTTAGTTGTGTCATTTACCAGCGACCTTGGTTTGGATGCTCATATTCATGCTACCTACATTACAGTGGAAGATGGAACTGGAATTAATCAATTAGATTGGGGAGAAACTAAACTTGTTGATAGTGATGGATCCGATCCATCTTCTGCAGTGGATATTGGAGATAGATATGCGGCTTTACATTATTGGTTTTCATTTTGTTTCATGTTATTCGGAACCACTAACACTGCACTTCATATTGGCTCATTTGTACTACTAATAGCCACATTGGGTGCTGTCTGGTGGTCTACTCGAAATCTTTTCGACGATAAAGCCGCTCTTTGTTTGACTGCTTTGGTATCGATTCATCCAACCTTCCTATTCGCTACTGGAAGAGCAAATGCTGAGGTTATGATGTTGCTAGCAATGGTAGGTTTCACCTATAGCGTAATAATGCTAGCACGTAAGAAAGTATTACCTGCAATCCCAATAATGATAATTTCTTCATTTGTAGGTGTTTCGACAAAAGGGCTATCTTCGTCACTGATAATTGGGGTATTATTAATCTGTATTTTGGCAATGAGGATTAAACCGATGCGAAGCAACAAAGCATTTGGATTCGGGATGATAATTGCTATGGTACTTTGCATTCTCAGCATCATAACTTCAACAGGTGGAAGTCTGATGGCTGCAAAATTAGCACCAATGAGGTTTTTATCAGCAATCTTGATTGCTACCTTAGATGTGGTAATTATATACTCTATATTTGGTATGGTTTTATGGCCATTTATCAGAACTGATGATATTGAAAAGCCCGAGAAAGAGGTGACATTACTCGCCGGAATGATTGGAATAGCTGTGACTGGAATTACAATTTATGTTGCTGGCCAGTGGACTAACTATTCTCTAGCATGGAATTCACCTTGGCCGTGGAGTACTTGGATTATGGGAAATAATGGACGATATGCTTCAATGCTAATGGTTCCTGCATTTTGGTTAATTATGCGTATTAGACAAGTGAATTCAGATAGTTGGCCATCACTAGAATCCCCTAAGGAGAAATCAAAGGCGCTAATGATGGGAATAATTTTGGTGATGCCAATTTCATTACTTGTCGCCTTCCATGGCCAAACGATTTGGACTGAAGAGCCCGCTGAAATTCTCTCTAATAATATAGAAAGTGACGAAGATTTCCTATTCGTATCGGATGCAACAATGGGGATGCATTGGTTGTACACATTCCATCTAGAGGTTGATCCATACAACGAGAATAATATCACCGGGCACTGGCGTTCTGATACGACAGATTGGAAAGATGAGATGAAATTAGAAAGTGAATTCTCTAATCGAGGAAATCTATCAAATGTGCAGTGGGTAGTTCTGTCATCAGGTATTAATTGGGAGAATGCCCCTGATGGATGGTATCAAGGATTCTCTGGAGAAATTGATTTCATGAACGGAGGAGGGGAATGGGAAATTTGGACAACTCATGGAGATGTTGCCAATCAAAATTAATCTAATTTGTCTATGATTCGTTGTCTATCCTTACGGAATAATTTGAGGTGCTTTTTCTTCTGTTTCTCTATCTCCCCCTCTGGCTCTTCTCGAATTGATTTGAAAGGAATCCACTTTTTGGGCACACGCCTCCATGGTATGGAAAATGCAACAATACCTAGTAATATTTCAGAACCAGGAAGAAGAAACACCCTCAACGGAGGAACAACCATGCCGACCATGCCAAGTTGATCCGCAGCTTTTCTTCTCTCTTTCCTGTCTGTTTTTTTACCTAATACTATTTTTCCAAGTGTTCCAAATGCATCCTTAGCTTCAATTGCTTCTACTTTTGCAACATCCCATCCTTTGGAAATTGCTTCGCCCCAGGCTTCTGGATCACGTGCTGCTTCAATAATTTCATGGCGCTTTTCTTTGGGTAGTTTTTTCGCAACCTTGTATGCCCCTCTAGCAGCCCATGGTAATGCACGAATGGCTCTTCTTATCTTACCCTTTTTTGGGGGTTTTGGTTTAGAAGGATGATCTGACACAACTCTGCCAATATGTAATGACTGATGAACCCATCGAGGATTAAAATATGAAACAAAAAAATAGCCCACCTTGAAGGACTAATCCCCCAAGATGGGCCGTGTTCGAATTACTATGAAATATTCAAAGGTGGCTTATTCAGCGCTCACTCTGAATTTTACCACGAAGAGCCTTGCAGGCCTTTGCGGTTTGTGAGAGCACACCGCGTAGGCGGCGTGAGGCGGCATCTGTGCCGCGCTCGTGCTTCTCAGCGTCTTTCATTGCGCCCATTAGGGTGTCTATCATGTCTTGTAGGTCACTGCTTACAGATGCCATGTTCCGTTCGGCCTAAACGACCGCCCTATATTGTTTCGGTCTATTACGCATAGTAGTAATATAGTGAATATACAATGTACATTAAGCAAAACAAGGGAAAATTCCATAATAAATCTAAATGTTTCATTAGAATAAGTATTTTCAGCGCTATCGCTCAAATTATGAGCAAAGTTGGAACTCAATGTTTATCAGCGAGTGCGGATAAATGAGTTGTCAGGTTGCATAGTCCAATCAGTATTATCTGGGGAATGATATACAGTCTGCCCAGCTGCGTTGGTTGAGTAATTACCGCCAGCAGGTAGTTGAGAATAATCTGGAACCACACCGAGAGGCATTGGCGGTGCTGGCGATATCCCCGGCAATGGTGGAGGTGCAGTACCATATCCCATTCCCAAATTCTCTTGCTCTTTACCACCTCTTAGTAGCATAACTCCAAGAATTAGTGCAATCAAAACTGCAACAATAAAGGCGCCACCAATAGCCAACACTGCCATACTTGGGGCCGCTGCGGATGTGGTGGTTGAGTCTTCATCGGTTGTTGAATCGTCAGAGGTATCATCTACAACTTCTTCAGGTCTCTCTTCAGTCACATCAAATACTGCATCTGAAGATGTTTTGCGCTCAAAGCCATCAGAATCAATCGCAGACAATGATATTTTTATTTGATCATGGAAAAGCATTGAACCCGAACCCTTGGTAATAGTGAATGAGAATACATCGTCTAGGTTAGCAACGGATTCCGTGCCTAAATCAGTGCAAATACCTGTATCACTGTTACAAACATTCCACTCGATTTCAACATTAGTCAAACCAAGGTTACTGTGGTGAGTAACATTGAATGTTGGGTCCTCGTTAATGTAAAGGGCATCAACATGTACCATAAGATCTCCAGACTCGGTATTTTCAGACCAAACCAAAGGCAAACTGTCAATCACTTCAATAGTTACATAGTAAGCATTGACTGCATCATGAACGTCGGCAACAATAATTGTGACTGTGTGAATTCCTTCTTCCTCAAACCATGCCTTAATTGAACCATCTAATGGATTGTAGCGAGAACCAGCCTTCCAAGTGTCACAAGACACCGTTACATACAATGGTTCTACATTATCATCAACATCATGCATATTAGAAACCACATCGAAGGTGAATTCCTCTGACACCTTAATTCGTAAGTTATCAAAGGCAGTCGTATCTAGGGTAGGTGCATCATTTACATTGGCAACGATTACTGGCAACTCAGTGTCTGCGTACTGTCCATCTACATCTGTTGCTCGAACAATAACCATACCAGTACCAAAGGCATTGTCATCGATGCCATCGATATTCAAGCGGTGGCCATTGGGGCCCGTAAATTCAGCAGTAATTAGTGAATTGTTAGAAATGTATTGTATTGAAAGAATCAAATCGCTAGCAGTGGCTAAGTCTCCATTGCTATCGGTGTCTGAAAGATAACTGGTCAATAAGACTGAGGTGCCATCACCCTCGTTGAATGATTGTGTTGGCAAAGGAGACCATCGAGGTGCTCCGTTTTCAATGACCATGATGTGTAAGGTTCCAGTATTGCTGTCTTCACCATCGTGAATCGTTAACTGTATTGGTTGTGTAACTGGGTCTTGGGTATTTGGATCACTCTGAACAGAGTCAAACCTTACCTCAATTTCACCAGCAGAAGCATCCCAAGCTCGGAAGGCCGGATTGCTACTAGAAATTACGAGTTGGTCAAGAGGTGTTTCTGCATCGCAAATAATACCTGAAACATCAATGCGCTCAATAGTTTCAACCTTAACAGTTGGCTGACCAGGATATGCTGGACAGTTGTCTGGAACTTCACCAATATTATCTGAAGTTACAACCATTGGTAGTCCATTCATCAAAGTAAATGCGTCTGTATTGACTGGAGACCAATCTCCTATTTGGCCACGTGCATCAATCATTCGTGCTCGGACATCATAACTACCACTAGAAGCGCTATTTGGTGGTGTAACTGTAAATATGAAACGTTCAACGCCTGTTTGCATGAAGGTACCACTGTCAAACCAAGTATCAGACCACTGATTTGTACCAGTAACTGAAGATTGTATCTCTGCTGTCATGGTGCTCAATGTGTCAACATTATCATTTGGTTGTCCTGTTACCTCAAAATCAAGTGTTTCTCCTCTATCAATCGCAGTATTTCCATTAGCAATTGGCTTGGAAGTTGAAGGTGCCATATCATGTGCTGCATACACAACACGAACGTTGTTACTTACTGGGTCAGCCTCCCCTTGTGTTCCGGACAATTTGACTCGGAAAACGGTTTGCGGGTCATTTTGATCCATTTGGATGCTACTGGTATCAAACTGTTCAGAAATTGATTGGGTTTGGCCCACGTTCAATGAATTTAGTTGAACCGCTGTTCCAATTGGAGATTCACTGCCTGTGCTAGAAACTTGATAGAATTGAATTTGGCCACCATCTGAATAATCCTCTGTCCCTGTGTTACCAACTGTTGCATCAAATTTCAAAGTGTCACCTGACAAGAATCCTGTTGTTTGTGCATCCATGTTGGTGTAAGTGAAATCAGTAACTGACAAATCTAGTGGATTCATGTCACTATCCGCTGCACTTAAAATATCGTAGCGAGTTGCACCGCTAGACCAGTCACTCATTAAAGCAGCAACCGTCATCATGTTTGTATGATCGCTATTGTAAACTGTTGACTTTGGAACGGACCATGAATAAGTTGCTGGTGTGCTGGAAAGTGTTAGTTGAACGAATGCATCATTATTCGAATTAGTAAGCCACTTCTTCCAACAATGGCCTGGTTTTGAGCCGTCATTGTATGCATATGAATGACAAACATTTTCTGTAACTGCAGCGAAGACTGATACTGTTTTTGTTCCAGAACCGCTGTACGAAGCTGATACTGTTATATCCACATTATTTCCATTGGGGGACTGAGTGACTGCTAACGAATAATCATTTACAGTGGAATGCATGTTGTTGGACTTACCTGATACTCCGGAAAAGAAATCATCGTAGTTGTTATTCCCACCAGAACCTGCCATGTAGCAACTACTTGAACCATGTGCGCAATCACCAAAATACGCCCTCGGAGCGCTGTTGGAACCGCTACTATCTAAATGCGATATTCGATTAATAGGACTCACTTCACCTGCTTGTGCCGTTCGGATAGTTCCGTAACTGGCAGCAATATAGGAAATATACACAAACTCGTCAGTATTAGCATTCTTCAATTGTTTAAGCGATGGAGATGCACTTCCATAACATGGTGGACAATTCTGACCACCTACATATTCAGCAAAAACAACATGCCCCGGAGATGGAGCATTTAGAACTATGTCAACTGTTTCTATTTCTTGGGGATTATCTATGTTTTCAGTCTCTTCAACTGCGTCAATTAAAGTCCCCCAACTCATCAACAACATCAATGATATCAAAATCAAAGGGGCTACGCTACGCCTTACCATACCTACGGCAGAACACTGACTTCATATTAAGTCAAGTGGGCGTTTGTACTAGCAAACATAGCGATTTTATGTGCTAAAATATTTCAATAATTGTGACGCAGTGTTACGTTTGTACGCGCACACGCGTGAGATAGTGACTAATTTTCATCTAAAACGGCTCGCTCAACGCCGGCAAGGTCTTGAAGACGATTCCAAAATGCCAATCTATCGTCTTCCGCTGCAAATATCATCTCGCTTGGCTCACCGCCTTTGAATTGTTTTCTGAAGCGCCCCTCAGTTATTGCGAAATCACGGAATTTAATATCATACCATTCACCATCATCATCTTTCCTACGGTGCCAATCTCTGCCGGGACTTGGGTTACCTTTTAGACTCCACTTATCTTTCTCAAGGGGGCCTTTACGTGGATCGAAAACATATAGTGGAAAAGCTCGAGTATCTACTGAAAGGCGTGCTTGTTGGGTTGCTAAATCATCAGCCACACCATGTTCAGGTTGGCAAGTAGTGTAAACGCTGATTACCGCTGGACCGTCAAATTCGTTGGCTTCCATAATGCATTTGTAAAAGTGATTGGGTAATGCTGTAACAGTTTGAGCGACATACACGTGAGGATGCATAGCAGCAAGAGTGCCGATTTCTTTGCGTCTTTCAGTCTTCCCATGAATGTCCTTTCCGTGTGCTGCAAACTTAGCATCTTGTCCTAGATAAGAAGCTGTAGATGCCTGGCCACCTGTATTCGAATAAACTTGAGTGTCTAGTATTAGCACTTTGATATCCATCCCACTTGATAGCATTCTAGATAAAGCACCAAATCCAATATCTAGCATGGCCCCATCTCCACCAACTACCCAGAGTTTCTTGTTTTCCCAACCCATCTGGTCCCATCTAGCACGCACACCCATTGCGTCGGTTGGTCCATTTTCGAATAACGAATTCGTCCAAGGAATATCCCATGGATTGAATGGATATGTGGACCCGTAGACTGTTGAACAACCTGTAGAATTAACTACACCAATGTTTTCCTTACCATATACAAATCCAGTAGCCGCCGTCATCATTCTCAGTGCTGTGGCTTCACCACAACCTGCGCACGAACCCGCACCCCCTACATACAACAGAGATTCTTCTGCTAACATCATATCCATCAATGATTTTTCATTGATGTAATCGTGATCTGTTGGCCCTAGAGCTTGATAGAAATCCCACAATTTACGGTGATGATCTAAACCAAATTTCTCCTTACTAACCATAGCAAGTGCATCTTTATCACCACAAACAGTCACACACTCAGCGCAACCTTTGCACTTTGAAGGGTCTATGAAAATTCCAAACCGGCCGGGCTTCTGACCCTTCTTTTCTCTATTGTCCCAATACTTACGTGTTTTAGGCCAAAGACGATCCATCTCTGCTCGGTTATCTTCAGGAAGGTTTTGAATATTGATTTCAAGAGTTTCTTCATCCACTACTTTCCCCAAAATAGCAGTATCTGGACACATAGTTACACAATCCATACATCCAACACAAGCCTCTGCAATGAATTCAGGTATCTCTGGCGCAATGTAAGAGAAATCTCTGAATTTACCTGAGCCCGGTCCTATAATTGAACGTGCATGTACTTGATCCGCCGGCAACGAATCAGATGCATCACCCTCATTGTAAGCAGCAATAATACGATTTTCAAAATCATCCTTGTCAAAGAATTCAGTGTCGTGGGCAGTTGGTAAATTTACTGTCATGTCTTAACCTCCATTTCTGAAACATCCTTAGCCGTAATTAATTGAACTTCGTCATATCCTCGACGGACACAAGTAAGATTGTCTTGAACCACTTGTTCACCACGTTTCCCAAAATACTTTCTTAATGACTTTTCAATTGCTGGGTACATGTCACTATCGTCCATCCCTTGAGCAAATGGAGTTGATTTTAAGAAAATACCCAACAAAACAATTCCTTGCATTCGTACAACTAAATCTGCGCTGCTACTAACCTCTCTTGCTATTTTTGCAGTATCAAGATAGCGTACATTTAGTTCACGTGATTCAATCTCCTCTTGAGCCCGTTTTGGTAATTTAGCTATAACTTCATTTGGAGTTTCTGCAGTTGACTGAATAAATACAGTGCCACCGTTTTTCAATCCTTTGAGCGGATTTCCAGTAGAAAATGCATTCACATCTTGTACGGCAATAAAATCAAGAATATCGAGTTCATGATGAATACGTACATGTTCATCTGCAATACTGAGATAGAAATTGGTTGGGAGTCCTTTCTTTTCTGAACCATATTTAGGGTATGCTTGTACATATTTTCCAAATAAATCTGCAGATATTGTTGCAATGATTTTGTTAGTCGTAACACTACCAAAGCCACCAACGCTGTGACCTCTCATACTAAATGCGCCCTCTGGACGACCATCCACCGTTTGAGTACGTTCAAGAGCTGTTGGGTGATCAATTCCAAGTGTAAAGAAGCGGGGTTTTGCCCCAGAAGCAAGCAAGTCATAAACAGCAATTATGTCTGAAGATGTGACATCGCGAGAACCTAGTCCATAGGAACCTGTATGCAAAATGGGTGAATATCCTTCATCAAAAAGCGCAGCCTTAGTTTCAGCGGTTAGTGGATTATCACCAGCCATTGGATCATCCATTCTTTCAAGAACGGCTATGGATTTACATCCACCAATCATTCTAGCTAATTCTTGGCCAGGAAATGGGCGGAAGCAAGTAACATGAACACAACCAACTTTTCGCCCCTCTTCTCTTAGACGATCTACTACAGCCGTTGCTGTTTCAATCATTGAACCAATACCAATGATTGCAAAATCTGCATCCTCCATATGGTAGCCCTCTACAAGATCATATTCGCGACCTGTTAGCTCACCAAACTCACGCATTGCTTCCATTATTGCAGGTTTTACTTGATCAGTGAAATGACGTTGTGCAATCTTGCCCTTCATGTAAGAATCTTGATTTTGCACCACGCCAGTCATTATTGGATGATATGGATCAAACAAATTTCTGAGTTTTGTTCTTGGATCTCCTACAAAATTACGCATCATTTCCGGCTCTATAAGGCGTACATTCTCAATGGTGTGGGTAGTTAGAAAACCATCTTGAACGTTGAAGAAGGGGGTTTGAGAATCCTCCGCTGCTCTGCGGCAAATTAGAGCTAAATCTCCACTTTCCTGAGCATTACGACCAAATAAAATTCCCCAACCTGTGTCTGCAACGCCCATAATGTCATCGTGACCTGCATGAACGTTGAGGGAGTGGCTAGTCATTGCTCTAGAACCAATGTGAAATACAATTGGCAAACGCTTACCACTGATTACATAGAGAACCTCTTTCATTAGAATCAAGCCCTGACCACTGGTAAAATTAGTTACTCGACCTCCAGCAACTGCAAAGCCTTCAGCAGCAGAGGCTGATGAGTGCTCAGATTCAGGCTCAAGGAATGCTAGACGAGTACCCCATAGATTTTCTTTACCATTTGCAACTTCTAAATTATACCCTACACCCATCGTAGTTGAAGATGTAATTGGATATGCACAGGAACCGTCAGTAATATGACTCTCTACCCAAACAACGTTACCAGCGCCATCTGTGGTGGTAGGGATTCCAGGGTATTTTACATCTGACATTTAATCACCTTCAGTGGGGCCTCAAATAGCCTATCCGACCCGTAGGGTCGATGCGACGACTTGGGGGGGCCATATTACGCTTTGTAAAATCAGAACTAATAATTTGAGAGTGTTTTATGAAGGGGTGGAGACCATTTTTCATCATTTCTTGCATGGTCCAATAAATGCCAATAAAGGGTGTCAATTGAATAATTCTGATTCAATAAAATTTGTTCTGAAGCACAGGATTTGTTGCGAGTTGATTTCCTCCACCTTCGATTTGCTATATTCCGAAGAATGGGTATCCTTAGAGCCGGGCCTGTGACTGGAATTCCAGCCCAAACACTCCATTCCCTCTCAACAATTCCCTTACTCAACATCATACTTTTTACAGCACCCCAATCTTTCTTCATTCCTGCCTTTCTACGAGTAATTATGGAATTATTGACCGATGAATCTAATATAATTCCTTGGCGTCTCAACACATCCGCCATCCATGGTGCTATGTAGCCACCTGGAGCCCTAAACCAAGGTCTGAACTTTTCTCCTGCAAACTCAATCAAACGGGATATTGACATCGACAAATCTCGATGAAACGCTACTGAATCTTCTGGCCATGCAGACCAACAACGGTGCTTGTATCCATGAGTACCAATCGTAACAAAATCATCATTTTGCAATAACATTTGTAATCGGTTAGCAAATTTTTCATCATCTAGTTGTTCCGCGATAACAAAAAGTGTAACTGGTAAGTCCTTACCAGTACCATTTCTCCACTGCATGAAACCTTTCCAACCTGATTCGAGTAACTCACTCATTCGGTAAGGAGACTCTGGGGTGTTTGACCTTGTTCTAGTAGGGTGGCCATAGCTCCTGGGATGATGGCATAGATCATCTGTATCAAGCGATAGCCAAACACTACCATTTGCTAAATTTGAGTGGGGAATTAGAGGTAACCTAGGTAGAATAAAGGTGATGTGATGCCTACGTTTTGCTGCAACTTCCACCTCTCCATCAGCCTCTGGGGCCCTAACGCCACCCCACTTTTTCACCAAATATTTGCACGTTGCTAGACCTGCTTCATTTTCTGGATTTACTGTAATTTCTACTGCTGTTGGCCCACCTTGAGATGTTGAAATCCAATCCAGTGCCTTCATAGATGTGCGTTTAGCTATTCCTCTACGGCAGGCACTCCTTCGAACCCAATATCCAATATTCCAATGAGCCCTATTAGTACGAGTAAAGCGATCAAGAGCAACTAGTCCTAGAAATGTTTCATCGCTTCGATCTATTATTGCCCAATGATATGCTCTAGCAATTTTTCCCATTTGATTAACGTCAATTAGGTAATCGTTTAATTGAACTAACATATCTTCTTCCATGTTGTACCAAGGAAGACCATGAATAACTTCAGGAGATGACTCCTCAAAGGCCTCCACTAATGATTGTAGATGCATTGGGCCAGCGGGCCTGAGAACTAATTCATCATCAACAATGAGTGTGGGAATTACTCGCATTATGAACCCATCAAATATTTCACATTCCAAGACTAGTTAGGGCGGTTGCTACGTGTTGATCTTCTGGATGGAGTCTGCGAGCCGATTCTAACATTCGGCGTAAAGCGTCTTCTCTTCCTAATTTCTTGAGAACCACCCCTACATGGAATAAAATTTCATTTCTGTCTCCCAAATGAGGACCTAACTTGTCTAGATTTCTTGAGGCTTCATCTAAATTTCCTGCTTTAACTGACTCCATAATCTGCCTCAATTCACGCTTGACTGTCAAGTCATCATGGGCTTCTTGTTGAGGCCAAGGCCACATCTCACCGTCTCGATTTGGAACTGTTGGTGCCTCTGAAGATTTCGTTTTATTAGCGTCAACATCCAAATCAATTTCTTGTTTGAATGCCTCGGAACCTGGACGACTATCTGGCGGGGTTGGAAGTACGGGAGTTGTAACTGGTTTTGTTGCTTGGGATTCCAAATCCTTAGATGAGGTCGATGGAATATTGGGAATCGGAACAGGTTTTTTTGTTGATGAAATATTATCAGGAGTTGCTGGTAATTTAGGAATTGTTGCTCCATTGACACTCGAAGTTGATTCACTTGATAACTTAGGGATTATTGGCTTAACTACTGGGGTTGATTGTGTTGGCTCAGATGATGCGGTTTCCTCTTTAGCAGATGATTTTTCAACTGTGGGTTCATCTTCGTCATCAACTGCAGATGGATCGGAAAGGGGCCCTTCTTCATCATCCGATGAAGAATCTTTGGCACCAGAAGGGAGGAGTGGTACAACCAAATCTACACGATGTTCCGGTTCAACCATTGGAGTTAATTCATCATTAGAAGTGGGAACTACAAATTTTTCAACATTTTTTGGTGCATCTTTGGAAGATAATTCATACGCCCCTTCCTCCAACTCTTCTGTAACCTGTCTGACTGGCTTAGGTACATCTGCCTCTATTGCTGCAAAATTTGGAGAATGGGAAAGCGTAACTGAGTCTGAATCTTCTTCATACTGACTAACATCGATTGCGACGTCATCTATTTCAAAAGAATGGCGTGACCAATCAACTATTTCTCCTTCGTCATCATCTTCATCCTCAGATAGAAGTTCATCAAAAAGAGAGGTGCTATCCTCTTCAGAAACTGACAACTTCTGTTCGAGACTACTCTTTCCAAGTTGATGGTAGCATTTCGGGCATTCTACAGTTTCTTCTGGAGATACTTCTCCACAAAGTGGGCAGGTCAATCCTGACTCTTCTTTGCCTTTACGCCACCGTCCGAACATTTGCCTCACTAATTATCCGCGCACGGTTCTGCTATAATTGTCACCACTCAATGAGTAATAGAATCATTCGCCTACGGCGAGTTTCTAGAATTGGAAGATTGAAGGAGTATTGGCCCGCCGGCAACATGTGGCGGATGAAAGGCGTGGTGAGGTGCGACGGCTGAAGCCTGACGCAGATTTTGGTTCAACGGGAAAAAATTCTGATGAACCTACGATGCGATTCATTAGGGCGCAAGACTTTCACAATCGCTTTTCGCGTTTGATAAAATGGGAATTGGAAGATGAAATGACTCAGGTTGATGAGCGATTAAGAAATTGGTCTAAACATAAATTATTAGCCCATGGTTATGCGCTGATAGAACTTCAAGCAAGGAACAACGGTTGGCTATTTGGTGAGCGTATTGTTAAGTTTCATGCTGGCAAAGGTGAAACTCTTGGAAATCATCGATTTGCTCAAGGAGACATCGTTACAATTTGTAGAAATGACCCACTGAAAGAAATTCCGATAGAAGGTATTGTACTGATGAGAAAAAGAAATGCGTTATCTGTGGTAGTATCTGAAAGTTTGGAAAAAATTCGTTCGGGGACGTGGCGAATCGATCGTGGAGCGAATCGTGTTGCTCATGATAGAATGCAAGATGCGCTGCTAGAAATACTTAGAGATGAGCCACCGACTCAACTAGCAGATCTCCTGTTGGGTCGGCCAAGAGATATTAATGAGGCCGCTAGAACTATGCCTCAATATCGAGGTGTAAAAAGGCGTGAGGTCTTCCCCCCCGATGATTTAAATGAGAGTCAAATTGCTGCTTTCGATGCCGCAATGACTTGTCGCTTAAGCCTAATTCAAGGGCCACCTGGGACCGGAAAAACTCACACTGCTGTGAGAATTCTCAAAGGGTGGGCTGAACAAGGCACTGGGCCAATTCTAGCAGTTGCCGATAGTAATGTGGCTGTAGACAATCTGCTAGAAGGGTTGCTTGATTTAGGAATTAACGCTGTCAGAGTTGGGCAGCCAGTAAAAGTTAGGGCTAAATTAAGAGGTTCTACAGTACGAGCTCGCGTTGAAGAACACCCTTTACAAGAAGAAGTCCGAGAATTAATTGGGCTTCAAGAAAATTTGCAACGTAGAATCCCTGCATTAAAGGGTAAAGAGAGAGGGCTTGCTCACCGTGATCTCAAAATGGGGTGGAAAGATATCAAATCTCTAGAAAAAACGATGACTGAAGATGTACTAAACTGTGCAGAAGTTGTTTGTTCCACCTGTATTGGAGTTGGACATATGGTTCTGGGGGAAAAGAAATTTTCAAACGTACTAATCGATGAAGCAACCCAAGCAATTGAGCCTGCCACATGGGTACCAATAATGCGCGGAAGTAGGAGACTTGTGCTGGTAGGAGATCATCGTCAATTACCGCCAACTGTAATTTCTAGAAGAGCTGAAGATGATGGGTTGCGACTAAGTATGTTTGAGCGTTTAGTTGAAATTGGAATAAATCCTCATATGTTGAAAACTCAATACAGAATGCATCCAGTAATATCGGAATTCTCCTCAGCGAGATATTACGACAACCAACTTGAGAACGGTGTTACTGCACAAGAACGTCTGGCCCCAGCCGGTTTTATCTGGCCTGATTGGGATGCCCCCGTGGCATTTGTGCCAATAGATGGTTCAGAAGAATTGGCGGCGGACGGAAAGTCCAGAATAAATAGAGATGAGGCGGGTTGGGTTGTGAAAATCGTTGAGAAGTTACTCGAACCTGGTGATCTACAACCATCAGACATAGGAGTTGTTTCCCCGTATAATGGCCAAGTTCGGCTGCTAACTGACCTGTTAGATGGAAAAGGAATTCTATCTGGTGAAATTGGTGACGAATCGGAAGGTTTGGAAATAAGAAGTATTGATGGATATCAAGGTAGAGAGAAAGAGGTTATCGTGCTATCAACTGTTCGAGCAAACGAGACGGGAGAAGTTGGTTTCCTTTCAGACCATAGGCGACTAAATGTAGCCCTAACAAGACCAAAAAGGGGACTAATTGTGGTAGGGTCACCAAATACGTTGAGAAAAGATGGAGATTGGGAAAGTTGGCTTGAATGGGCAAGAGAGAGGAAACTTGAGGCGTGGCACGTCCTCCAAAGTAATTGAGAGTGGATAAATGAGTGACGACGAGATGGCAATTACGCACCATTCTGGTGACAATATAAACCCTGCAAAAATGGCCGTTCAAGAAAATTCGGGGCATTGGCCTATTCCTGAAGGAGCTATTCTTGCACGCGCCACAACTCGTGCTTTTGCCTATATTATGGACACCATTTTTGTTATGGGTGTTCTCTATCTTCTAACTTCAATTTTAGGCGGCCAAGCAGCAAGTATTGTACAAGCATACAATATTGGATTATTATTTTCAGGGGGGCGCGGCACCGTTCTATTCATTGTAAATTGGTTTCTTATTTTTGGTGGGAATTATCTGTATCACAAGTATACAGGTATTCGTTTTGCTAGAACACTTTCTCAGCGTTGGATGGGGCTAGCAGTAGTAAGGGAAGATGGCGCGGCTTTGACTCGATTGGAATGGGATAAAAGAGCACTGAGAAAAATAAAATATGCAATTCCAGTAGTAGGACTGCTTATCTTTGGGATTAAGGATATTTTATTGATACAAAAGCGCCACACACACCAAAGTTCAATTGATTTAACAGTTGGTTCAATTGTAGTAGATGGGAATTCTTTGTCCCCTAGCAATCGTAAGCATCTAAGATAATTCATCAATTGAAATATATTTGATTTTGTCTAATCATGCAAAATAGCATCGCCCTTAGCAGGGCGCGCTTCAAGTAATGGTGCAGTAGTCGGAATAATTGGTGAGGCGATGAGTGACGAGATTTTACTCCATAGTGGAGCGCTCAAAATTCAAGTTCACTGTATTGTTGATGACATCGATGAAGATGACAGAGATGCCTTGAGGGTCGTAATTGAAGTAACTAATGAAGGAGTTAGTGACGCTCTAGGAATCGATGCAAAAATGCGAACTATGGATGGTGGAAAAGTTGAACCTTTTGAAGCAGCAACAGAAATTTCTGCCGGGATGAGACAGGATTTTTCTTACTTTGTTTCGGCAGACTCCGGTGCATGGTTATTCAAAATAGAACATAACACTGATGGAAACATAGAGAAGGCCGAACTCGGCCCATATTCTTGTGACATTAGAATAGCGGAAACATTTCGCAAACCAATCGATTCGCAAGGTAAAGGTAGTGCAGTAGGGGGTAGTATCTTTGAAGCTGCTTTTGATTCCGCACTAACGGGATTCGGAGACGAAGTTGCCACTCCAGCCGCACCCGCAGTTCATGCTCCTGCAGAATCAGATCCTTTGGCTACTGCTTTCTCAAACGAAATGCCTGCTTCTACAAATTTAGTGGCGCCAGCACAAGCCCCAATTTCTACGCCTGAAGTTCAATCTGAAGCGCCGATAACTTCAGCAGCGCCGCCTGAACAAAATCAAATTGAAACACAACCACAAGCAAATGATACCCCACAAGGACAACCTGTGATGCCGCAAGGAGCAATGCCACCGGGAATGATGCCGCCGGGAGCAATGCCACCAGGAATGATGCCACCAAGAGGGATGCCGCCGGGGGGAATGCCACCGGGAATGATGCCACCTGGAGGGATGCCGCCGGGGGGAATGCCACCGGGAATGATGCCACCGGGAATGATGCCACCTGGAGGGATGCCGCCGGGGGGAATGCCACCAGGAATGATGCCACCGGGGGGAATGCCACCAGGAATGATGCCACCAAGAGGGATGCCTCAGGGGCCTCCTCCAAATGCCCCACAAGGGCCACCTCCAAATCCCCCACCAAACGCACCCCAAGGGCCTCCTCCAAATTCCCCACCAAATGCTCCACAAGGACCCCCTCCAAATTCCCCACCAAATGCTCCACAAGGACCTCCTCCAAATTCCCCACCAAACGCACCCCAAGGGCCGCCCCCAAATACCCAACTAGAAAAGGAAAATGAGAATGACGAGGGGGATAATTCAGGTTGATCCAAGGTTTAGAGGAATACAATTCTTCACCTCCAATTGAATCAAACTTCAAGAGGCAATTCAAGGCTTGGAGAATTATTGCGTTTATGCGATGGATTACATTTATTCTTGGACCTGTTGCAATATTTTTTGATAGGATTCTTCAGCCTTGGATGGTTTCCATGGGTCTCCCAAATATTCTTACAATGGAGGATGTAAGTAAATGGTTGATTCTTGATGTCCTAAGTTTAAGTAAATGGATAGATGTTGATGAGTTTATTGAGTTATATCACCACGTTAATTGGGTGTCATGTGCTCTCTTTGTTGTTTTTTTATTATGGCATTCAATAATGAAAAGAAAGACTACTCAATCTGCGAGAAACCTAACCCTTTTAGAAGAAAAAATGCGAGGCGGGATCTGAATGGATTCTTATGTTTTAGAGGTCTGTAGCGGAGGTGCTGCATGGCAAGTAGAACCGCACTCAACTAATGAAATTGATTTAGAAAAAATTGCAAAAAAAATTGTTTCCTCTGGTTGGAAATGCACACTAGAGAATCGCCTATGCTACACCTTCTCTGGAGATGTCAATCTAACTCTATTTCCTAGTGGTAAATTATTAGTGAAAACGAGTGATAGAAATATTGCAAATAAAATCGCTAAATTTCATATCGATGACTGGCTGTCTTGAAATTATAGGGCAACTGTCAAGTTCATGATTGGATACGGCAATATATGGAACTAGGTGCGGATGAGGCACTGAAGAGAGCTGGCCTCAACCGTGCTGACAGAAATGCAAAGGGAATTTCTCGTAAGCAGTCAAAAAAAACAAATGAAGGCACAGTAGTTTGGGATTATTATCTTACAAATGGGAAACGCCTGAAGAATGATAATCGAATACAAGAATGCAATGCTTTAGCAATACCTCCTGCTTGGGAAGATGTTTGGATTTGTCCTGATGATAGGGGCCATATTCAGGCTACTGGTGTTGATGGAAAAGGTCGCCTTCAATATAGATATCATCCAGATTGGGTAGAAATGAAAGCATCAATGAAATTTGATGGAATTCTTGGGTTTGCTGAAGCACTACCTGCATTGAGAGCAAAAATAGAAAAAGATCTAAAATCAACCGAAATGACTCTGAATAAAGTAAGTGCTCTGGTAGTTCGTTTAATCGACCTTTATCACATTCGTGTCGGAAGTGATGAGTATGCAAAAACCAACGAATCCTATGGGCTCACTACTTTGAAGGAAGGGCATTTCAGTCACATTACGGGTAAAAAAGCCGAGGGAAAGCACGACGCTATCTTTGAATTTACTGGCAAGTCTGGCAAGGAATGGAAAATCAAGATTGAGGACGATTCATTGGTTCAGATGATTCTAGAAACTAAGAAACTAGGAGATGAAGATGATGAACAGGATTTGTTCTATTACCATAATTTAGAAACGGGAAATCACAATGATTTGAAGGCAGAACACATTAATTCCTATATTCGAGAAGTAACTGGTGAATCTTTCACTGCCAAGGATTTCCGAACATGGGCTGCTACATGGAAGTGCGGTTCAAGATTAGCCAATCTGGATGCTGGGATTTCTGGAAAGAGGCTATTATCTTGGTTGGATGAACTATCGGAAACTGATGGTTTAGAAAAACTAGTTTCCGAAGAACAACATATTCCTATTGAGACTGAAGTTGAACGTAATAAGGCAATGTTGGCGGTAATCGATACTGTTGCAGCGGACCTAGGAAATACTCGGGCTGTCTGTCGTTCTTCATACATTCATCCACTATTTATGGAATCGTTTCTAGATGGAACAATCGAATCTAGATGGAATGAGGCGAAAAAGATGCGGGGAATCAAAGGGATGGATCGGGACGAAAGTACCGCACTCAATGTTCTTCGCCAATAAATTCGAAAAAAAGGCAATATTCTCGCTTAGGAAAAAAAACCTCAGAGAGGATATTGAACGTTTGTTTGAAGAGGGGGTACCACGACGGCTACCCTAATATGGAGGACAAGGGGATGCTTAGCGATGCTATTGTAAAACCTGTAATCGATGGATTTCCTATTGTTTATCCAACACATAATCTGCCAGCACTCGGTTGCATACCTACGGGTGAGGCACTTGACCAATTATATGAGTTAAAACAAAGAAAGCACGATATGAAAGTTTCACTAGCAGTTGCAGATGTGGAGCAGGCAGCAGAGATTGTTAATGTACACCCAAATGTGATTAAATTGCTTTCTGATTTCAAACCCGGTTCGATAACCACAATTCTGCCAGCTCTAGAGACTATGGATGAAAGATTGGGGGGGGATGAAATTGCAATTCGGGTAATTGATACCCCGATTTCCCAGGAATTGCTTAGGAAAGTTGGGCCACTTACAGCAACCAGTGCAAACCTGAGCGGCACCAAACCTGAAAATGACTGTGAAAGGGCAGCCACTTCATTGGGCTTGGATTTTGTAATTCCAGGTAATTGTTCAGGTGGACCACCCAGTACCTTGATACGATGTAATGATTACGCGGGCCTAAATTCGGGGGAGCAAATTCAGGTTCTCAGAGAGGGAATAGTGTCTGAAGCGGAGGTGAATGCATGGTTGAAGAAGGCGACTTGAAGCTTTGGAGAGATGCTGGACATGTTGCTCGCAGAGCGCTTGAAGCCATCAAAGATGAAATTAAACCAGGTGTCAGCTGGAATGCCGTAATTGAATCTGCCGAGAGATATATTCATCGCCATGGAGGGAAGCCAGCCTTCCCTTGCACAATAGGTGTGAACGATATTGCTGCACATTACACTACTGATCATGCTTTGACAAAACCTGGCGGTCTAGATGGTGAAATGGTTTTTGAAAAAGGGGACTTGGTTAAACTCGACATTGGTGTACATGTTTCAGGTGGAATTGGAGATAACGCCATTACTGTAGAAGTTGGAAATAGCAACACACATACAGAACAAATCAAAGCATCAAAGGAAGCGAGGGATGCTTCAATCGAAAAGATGCATCCCGGAACTCCTTGGCACGAAGTTGGTGCTGCAGCTGAACAGGTTCAGGTTGATGCTGGATTTACCCCCATCTCAAATTTATGTGGGCATCAATTAGAGATATTCGATCTTCACGCTGGAATTTCAGTCCCATCATTTTCTTGTGGTCCTGACCATCCTTCATTCAAAGGGGTTGTTCCGGAAAATAGCGTGTTTGCCGTTGAGCCGTTTAACACGACTGGAGAGCAAGGTTTGGTAGAAAATGTACCACCTAGGCATTCTAGCAATATTTGGAGAATTACTGGAGATATATCCGTAAAAAAGGCATTGTCAAAACAGAAACTAAAACCCCTTGGAGCAACTATGGCAAGATATCTTGAGGAAAGATATCACCAATTACCATTTGCGGAAAGATGGGCCTACCCCCTTCTAGAGAAACCATTCCCAAATGAAAATGAAGAAAGTTTGCAAAGTAAATGGAATGCTCTTACAAAGAAACTGATTAACATTCGTTTCCTAGAAACATATCATTTGCTGAGATGTGCTGATGGAGGGATGATTGGTCAATTTGAACACACTGTTTGGATTGCCCCTGGTGGTGCTGAAGTTCTTACAATCGAATAATGAATAATAAATTATATTATAATAGCCTAAAATGTGAAAAATGACGTGAAAATTGAAAACGATTTTATGCCATCACTGCAAGGGGTGCTTGAACAGGGCTGTTGAGTGTTCTTCGTCGAGTGTGCATCCCATCCCCTCTACGTGACCTCTCACCCTGTTCACCTCTAATTTTTTTATTAGTTGTCTTATTTGACTACCAAACATAGGGGAATGGCTTCTGTTCTTAGAAAAATTGAATCTAAAAATTGCACCGCGCCTACAAAATTATTGTACTAGTTGGCGTAATGTTATTTTTACACCAAAAAAGCACGAAAAGGACTGTTATTTGCCACGCAGTACAGCGTTTAATAGTATTAACAAATCGCGAAAATTCGATTCGACGCGACAGTTATCTTAATACCAATGAGCACTATAGGAGGATGCGCCCCCGCTGGGGGTATGAGGACTAAAAATGATGAAGAACGAAAAAAATGAGCAGGCAGTCAGCCCGGTCATTGCTACCATCCTAATGGTCGCAATCACTGTTGTGCTGGCCGGAGTACTGTACGTGTGGGCAAACAATTTGGCAAGTGAGGGTACTGATACCTCCGCTTCCACATTGAACACCTACACTGCAGAAGATGCAGCAGACGATGCAAGTGCAGCTGGTGAAGGAGCAGATACACTCCTCAAGTTGCAGATGACTGGAAAGGATGACCTAGCATGGGCATTCGTGAAGGTTACTCTAAGCGTTGGTGACAACGTTTACACATGCAGCGTAGCAGCTGGTGACGACTGCAGTATCAGCCAACAAGCTGGAGACAACGACAATGCATGGGAACCTGGGGAGTACATCTTCCTAAGTGAAGGCACTGAAGAAATCTGCAGCGCATCTGGCTGTGCAGTCGACATCTCAGTAACCAACAACGGCAACACAGTTGCTGGCGATGGTGCTGCTGTTGTCAACTGAACTCTGAAAAGCTGTTCTAAAAAACAACACAAGTAATGCGAACACGGCTCTCGTTGGGTCGCCTTTTGGCGGCCTAACGGGGGCCATTTTTTTTGTTAGGTGTTTAGGAGATATGGACAATTCTCGATTTGTAGTACGAGGGGGGTGGGATTGGATGTTGAATCCAATCATCCTATCCTTGGAAGTGCTATTCATTGATTTGATATTGTCAAAATGGCTTTTTATTGAAGGTTTGAGTATTGCGGGTTTCGCAATTTTATTTTTTTTCGCATTTGTTTACAATTGGTGGGACTTTTCTTCCCAGACTAGATTACAAGTTTGCATGATTTGTGCGTTTGCAATTTTTGAATTGTTAGGGGTGGTATCTGAATTACTGATTGATCGGACATTGATTCAATTGGTTCTTTGTTCCGCCTTGTTGATTTGTGGGGGTTTCCACATTTTTGTGGTAGAAATCGTCGTAGACAGGGGGATGGTTCGTGCCCGTAGTATGTTTAGGGTTAAGGAATTCAATCTAATACATACATCTGTCGAAATTCGAGAACCAGGGGTTAGTATGCTTCTACAGACTGGTGAGTTGATTCTTCGTGAAAATGGTGGGGTGTTTCGGCTCTCGGGATTGAAAAAGCCGGAATTGGTTCGGCGAAGGTTGATTGATGAATGGGGTGCAATACCCTATTTCCAAAAAGCTTCGTGGGCAGGAACGCTTTGGATGTTCTTGTTTGTCATAATTATGATTGGAATCATTGAGTTTGGTCTGTTTTTTGCAATTTATTGGCTGATGCCTGGAAAGGGTGTTTCACTGAGTGTTGGGTCTCTTGTTGTTTGGTTCATTGCCAATATGTGCATCCTGAATATAAGAATCCCAAGGTATCCTATTGATCCCGCCAAAGATCTTCGCCACCAAACTAGAATTGCAGAGGGTATGTGGACTGAGATTTTTCATGAGAAGGATGGGTGGGTAACAAAGCAATTGTTCCGGTGTGGGTGGGGGCACAATGATTACATCAGACACAGAGTGCCAGTTATCGGTTCGAAAATTTGTGGGAAGTGGAATCCATTGGTACTGGTGATTATTCATGTGGCTATGCTAATTTACCAGATGATTGGTATAAAAAGAAGGGTCATCTATCAAGATTTTATTCGGGCTTTGCCTAAAACAAAACTCGAGAATGGGGCGCCTTACAGATACAGTCAAGAATGGGTGCCACATAAATTCGTGAAGGAAAATTTGCCTCTAAACGTGCGTTCACAGATGAGGCTGTTGCAAGAGGACCTTATTCGGGTTGGCCTTTGGATCGATGATATGCATGCAGGGAATTTTAGGATAAATGATTGTGGGGAAATTCTTGCAATCGATGGGGAGTTGTACACAGATGGTGAGGTGTTTCTCAAAAATTTGTTAGTGAGACTGGTTGATGGACGACAGGTCAAGGGGATGGTGCCTGTTCTAGATTGTGCTAGAATTGTTAGATGGGTCGACCACAGGCCATCTGTAGATGGTATCGTGGATTAGAGTGCTCCGAGTTCGTCGACGTGGCCACAATCTGGATTTGCGCACTCAACCTTGTAACGTGCTCGCTTGGGCTTGCAATCTGATTCATGGCGCCACACATAGAACACTGGTGCACACTCATAATTTTGATTCATCATAACGATTGATCGATTCTCGAATCTCTTGGATTGGTTTCCATATATGAGATTTAATTCCTAGTACAATCCTTAGGTGCGCCCATACCAATACAGACATAGCATGGATGAATGAAAATGGAGTTGTTGAAAACCACCATTTTTTAGATTCATTATTCGGAGTTAAGAGACCTACAAGAAGAACTACAATTCCAATGCCATTCAATATTACTAAGAAAAAGGGAAGGGATTTTATTGGCACTAATGGACCCCAAATAAGGGAAGAAAGAATGCATAATCCACAAACAATAGAAGATAATACGAATATCGGCATTATCACATGTATGTAAAACAATGAACGCATTGTCATGCTCATTGGTTTTCCCATTTTGTTACTAAACATCAAATTAGAATTCCTCCAAAGGTGGCGCACGAGTCCTTGGGCACGTCTAGTTCTTTGAGAATGAATAGCAACAGGAGTAACAGGGACTGCTTCAAAGAAGTGAAGATCTGGGTCGTGAATCGCCCTTAGCCCTTGCTTTCTAGCTTCCAATGCTAGTTGTGAATCATCTGCATTCGAATCAGCAACTACTCCAGCATTGATTGCTGAACGCCGATATGCTGCAAGAGAACCCTCAAAGATGGGAGTTGAATCTAGACGGCTTTCGGCCTCTCTTGCTCTATTGTAATACTCGCGATAAACTCCTGATTCCAACTGTCGTTTTCCATCAACACCTATTGGAATTTGACGGCCGCACACTGCACCAATTTCTGGATTGATGAACCAACTTCCAATTCTCTCTAAAGCACCTTCACTGAGTCGTGAATCAGCATCGGTTAGCAATATAATTTCATTATCAATATGAGATTCTGCTAAACCGAGATTTACTGCTGCTGATTTACCAGCAACTGTAGTAGTAGATAATAGCCTCACAAGAGGGCCAAATTCAGGAGCACCTGATATCCATTCTTCGACAACCTGCATAGTTCGATCTGAAGAACCTGTGTCTATGACCAAGACTTCCAATCTATCACGTGGGTAATTATTCGTTGCTAAATCAGTTAATTTACCGCCTATGACCATTTCTTCGTCCCTTACGCAAATGATTACTGTCATCCTTGGTAAAGAACCGAGTTTCACTTCTGGTGTATCTGGAAATGAAAAGTTGGAAATCCAACGACGATTAAGCCAATCTTGTAACAAGAATGGGATGATTGCAAGTGATCCAAAACCAATTTGACCAAAAGCAAAAAATTCTGCTGGGGTCAATTGAAAACCTCCTTCAATGATTTTTCATATAGTGCTGCCCACTTTTTCCCTAACGATTGGGGAGTCTGTTGAGACACTGATTTAGGTCCCGCTTTAGACAAATTTCGCCACTTCTCTTCATCATTTAGAATATCGGCAATTGCATCTGCCCATGAATTAGAATCTAATTTCTCAACTATTATTCCAGCATCTCCCAATATGCCATCACAAGCGGGAGAAGATACAACCGGAAGTCCGCATGATAGTGCTTCCATTGCAGAAACTGGCATTCCTTCAAATTTTGAAGGGATCAATAACATACCAGCATTCTCCAACAATTCATTCTTTTCATCACCAGTTAGCCAACCAAGGGCATTAATTCCGTCAGCGGGACCAAGGGGGCGAACCCAGGCATGTGATGGTGAAATTCCTGAAAGATAGAGATTGACTGGATGACCTTGCTTCCTGAGTTTTAGTACCGTAGAAATAGCAAGTTTATGGCCCTTAATTGGAGAGGGGCGGGCAAGAAGTATCAAATCTGTTCGATTTCTTTTAGATGGATCTATTTGTTTAATTGGTGGGGCTGGAGAACCAATTACAGCCATGTTCGATAGCCCAATTTCTTCCTTATGGCGAGGAGTTAATGCAACAGGAGTCACCAAAGGATGGTTGGCTAATTCACTGAATGATGTTGATGCAGATGGCTTATCTAACAAAAATTGATGGAAATTACCTGCATGTACTTGTAAAATTATTGGCACTTTTGCGGAAATACACATTTTAATTGCCCTTGATTTTCTCCACCAAGAAAACCTAGTTGCAGTATGGATGTGGGCAATGTCAGGAGGATTTTCTCTGAGTCGCTTTGTTAATTCCTTCTTTGCACTTCGCCATGCATTAATTTTGGATAGTACTGAACCATCAACGTGAGTGTTGATTGATTCTGTTTTCCAACCCTCTGGTGGGTGTTTGAGGTGGTGGTGAATTGTTGCTTGCATACCACCCTTACTTTCTACTGGCCCGATGTGCAAGACTGTCCTCAACTCGCCCACCTCATGTCGGGGGGGAGGTGTAGTAACGATATAGGAGTCGGCACATCGGAGCACTGTGAGAATACTCTGGGTGACTGCAAAACGGATTGCGATAGACCTCGCGAGTACCACTCAATTGTCTGTTTCCAAGGAATTATCAGATAGAGGGTGGGAGGTCACAATCGTTGCCCCCGAAGGAAATGATTCTGAAGCCGCTGTAATTTCAGAAGGGCATTCATTCATTGGTGTTAAAAGATCTAAAATTACTGGTTTAGGATGGATGACTTTTGGTTCATCACTAAAACGAATAATTCCAAAACTCGTAAAAAATAACCAATTCGATGTTGCATTAATTGAATGGCAGGCGGTTTCGGGGTCAATTTCATCTCTGAAGAAAATTGGAATTCCTTGGTTGTTGGTAGATAGAAGTCCTCCTGTATTCCGGTCAATTGCTGGCCGATTACAGTGGTTTGAGTATCAACGAGCTTGGCGTTTAGCCAGAAAATCAGGGGGTGCAAGTGGTTCGGTGTTGAAATCTCAAGCACTAATTGATTGGCATAGAGAAAAAGAGAATCTTGTTGAACCTGTAATTCTGATGGAAGCTGGAGTAGATGTGGGTAAGTATTCAGTAGCAAATTTCTCAGGACCGTGTACAATAGTTCACCATGGGCAGTTAGATGAAGAGCGTGAAATAGAACGAATTGTACGCATAGGAGAAGTCCTTTCGGCTAGAGGATTTGAATTTAAGATGAAAATCGCTGGAACGGGTAATCGTTTGACTACTCTACAAAAATCTGCTTTACTACATGATTGGTTGGAAGTTTTAGGGCCTTTGCCTTCTACAGAAATTCCAAAATTTCTTGCAGATGGTCACGTAGCATTATTTCCTTTACCTGACGATGAAATATGGAGGCTTGCAAGTCCTCTGAAA
>PBPH01000055.1 GCA_002725475.1 Methanobacteriota archaeon
CCCCCTGAACCTCTCCTTTGATGAAGAAAGAGGGTGTGGCTATACTATGGAGGAAAAGCCGGAATGGAGATGGCAACTTGGACTTGGTCTAATATTAGTGATTCAATCATTTATGGAATGGGATGCTCCGATTGGGCCTTGGCAAGAAGAATCTTTTACAAAGGGAGTGGTTGCATTAATTGGTTTGGGATTTATCTACATCGCAAAATTTCGATGGCAATTTGAAACTTATGGAGTAATTCCGTATTTGAGATTATATCATTGTAGAAATGAAAAAATTGTATATTATGCAGGAATTGAAACAATTGTATCAATTTGTTTAGTATTTATTTTGAAATATTTGTCTGATAATGATTTTTCAATTCCTACACCTGCTCCACTAATTGTCCTCTTGTATTCTTCATTGATGTTTCTTCATGCATCATATGCATGGTTAGTAATATCGGGACCCCTTGATGATGAAGAAGAATGAAAACATCATCTTTGTCCTGGTTTCCAAAAATCTAGGGGAATTGGTTGTTCTCCTTGCATTGCGCGAAAGGCCAAGTGATCTGCTCTTTCATTCCATTTGTGGCCACTATGAGCGCGGACCCAAGTTCCAGTGAGGTTGCATAGTGTTGAAACTTCATCCCATAATCCATGCACTGTTGATACCAATGCAAGATTTGCTTTTGCTTTCCAGTTCCTTTGAGTGATTTGCAAAGCGTATTGGGAGTCGGCCCTAATTGTTACCTGATGAACGGAACCATCTTTCAATACCCACCTAAGTGCGTGTGCTATTGCACTAAGTTCTGCTGTATTGTTTGAACCTACTTCGGCTCCTAAAAAATATTCCATTGTTGAGTCGGTTATTACTTTTCCACTCAACTCAGTAATTACTGAACCTGTGCCATTTCCTCTTTGACTATCGCCGCCCACTACAACTACAGCCCAACCAGCAGGTGTATCAGAAGTTACATTTTGATTATCTTGACACGACCCATCTACATATATCGTGTATGCCGCTTTAGAAGCGGCAGGTGTCATTTAGAATCACTCCCCAATACATTCACGATATGCCGAGGCTGTTAGAAAATTACTTTCATCCATATTTGTTGGAGAAATTCTAACTATCCAACCAGCACCATATGGGTCTTCATTAATCAATTCCGGAGAGTCATCGAGTTCCTCGTTTACTGCGGTTATTTTTCCTGCAATTGGTGCATAAATTCCTGAAACACTTTTGACAGATTCGACACTAGCAAATTCATCATCTTTTCCGACATCTAATCCCATATCTGGGAGTTCAACGTATACAATATCTGTCAATGCGTCTTGGGCATGATCAGTAATTCCAACAACCACCTCTGAACCTTCAACTCTAATCCATTCATGTTCAGCAGTGTAAAACAAATCTTCTGGTATGTCGCTCATCTTCTCACCTATACCTCGGATAATAAACAGGGAGTCAATGTTTTCGTTGATGTCACTCCTCTTCGCCTTCTTTAGAGGATAATAACCCCTGCTCTAAATCAGCCCATGCGTCAGAAAGAGATGATTCATCTTGTGAATCTAATATATCCATAGATATTATCTCTCTTTGTGTAGATGAATCTGTTGCTGGGAACATTTTGAGTAATGGAGAATTTACACCCTTTTCAATTCCAATATGGAGAATATAACCTGATAATAATGTCATAATAGTTGCTACGGGTATCAACCAACCCATTTCGTTGCTGGATGTGCAATTATATTCGTCTTCAAGGCACTCAGCAGGTGGTAGTCTGCCATCAACTAGTGCAAACGCTGTTGCTAATAATAGAGCAAAACCTAGACCAAACAAAAGTCGCCTAGCAGCGTGAGCTGGTGCTTCCATAATTTACACGAAGGGGGTATAGAAGATGAAACCGTCGGAAAGATACTTGATTTCATATATCAAGTTCGATATTCAGATTTTGAATTAATTCTTTGTATCGGTTACGAATTGTTACCTCTGTTACACCTGCAACTTCTGCAACTTCTCGCTGAGTTCTACGCTTACCACATAAAACGCTTGCAATGTAAATTATCGATGCTGCTATTCCTGTAGGGCCTCTACCGCTTGTCAATTCTTTTTCCTGAGCTGCTTTGATTAGTTCATACGCTTTCGCTTCAACCTCTGCATCTAATCCCAATCCAGAACAAAATCTAGAGATGTAATCTTCAGGCCCTGTTGGCATTATTCGCATCTTTAATTCTCTTACCATGAACCTATATGTACGACCTATCTCTTTACGTCCGGTTCTACTGGCTTGACCTATCTCATCAAGTGTTCTTGGAACGCCACATTGTCGGCAAGCAGCGTAAAGACTAGCCGCAGCTACACCTTCAATCGAGCGTCCCCTAATTAGACGCTTCTCAACTGCTTTTTTGTAGTTCACAGCTGCTGCTTCACGAACCGATTTTGGTAATTCAAGACGGCTTGCCATCCTATCTAATTCGGCTAGCGCCATTGCGAGATTTCTCTCAGTTGCGTTAGATACTCTGCTTCTCTTCTGCCATTTCCTCATACGATAGAATTGAGAGCGGAATCTACTGTTAATTGTTTTACCAGAATAATCTTTGTTTTGCCAATCAATATCGGTGGAAAGCCCTTTGTCATGCAGCATTACAGTCATTGGAGCCCCTGTCCTTGCTCTTTGATCGCCTTGCTCCGGACTAAATACACGCCATTCAGCCCCCTGATCTATCACATTATCTTCAATTACAAGGCCACAATCCTGGCAGACAGTTTCTCCTCTGGTTTGGTCTTGTTCTAAGCTTCTACTATTACATTCTGGGCACTTTACGATGTCTTCAATTTGTGTCGGTTGTTTAGCCATTTCAATCATCCTGTTTATCTTTCCGTACATTAACTAATAGAGGAAAGTATAAACGGCGTCCGGCCGGGGTTATTTAAGGGTTAGCGGTTAATTTACAAGCATGTTTAAACTATGTATTTAGATATATTTTTTCATTTAATAATGGTGATAAACAACGACTGCTTCGAGCGTTCTGCCCGTAGGGCAGTGGATTAGTATGAGTGAAAGTTGGCCGCCAGAAGAAATTTCTCTTTCTAAGGGCAAACGGGTACTTTTCTTGACAAAGGATCTTGATCTAATTAGAAAACAACTTTACGATGGCTTGGAGCTTAAAATGAATGATATACATGTTGATGATCTTTTAGATGATATAAACACTGATGTTATGACGCCTGCTTGGGTTTGTTTTGACTATAATCCTGAAGATATTGCCACTAATGCCTACGCTGGTTTAATTCACGATGGAAAACGTGTATTTGAAAAAAATGCTCTGATTGATGGTGGATTTGAGATAATTGTTTCCGGTCATCGTAAAGGTACTGGTAGTAGTCGAGAAACTGCAGCACAAGCGGAAAAATGGGCTGGTATAAAAATTGTAATTGCTGCCTCTTTTGCACCAATTCATGAACGAAATAATATCAACCTTGGACAGTTAATGGGTGATCATAAAATGCTAACAAGACTACAAAATGGAGAATCAATTAAACTTTCAGAATTTACTGATAAATATGACCCAATAACAAAAATGATAGTTGAAAATGGGGGTCTTTTCCCATTTGCTAAAAATCTGAAATCTGGTAAAATAAAACTAAAAACACCTAATAATAAAGAAAGACCGATGACTATGTGTGAAAAGATAATTTCAAAAAAATTACTAATTACTGATGGAAAACAAGGTTACGTTAAGCCTGGTGATGCGGTTCTTGCAGAAGTTAATGGAGGATACTCTCATGAATTTACTACAGCTCAAGTACACGAATTCTTGAAACTAGAATATGGAGATGATTATACCTTACCCAATCCTGAAAAATATGCTGTATTTGAAGATCATTTGTTATATGCAACTGGAGTTGAAAGGTTTGCACCTTTTGAAGATAAAATAAATATTTTAAGAGAGTTTCAAAAAACTTTTCAAAAACACACCGGTGTTAGAGACTATAGTGCAGTTGATGGCATTAGTCCAGGAATTTGCCACCAAGTAGCAAGAGAGGAATTTATTGATGTTGGTGATTTTATCCAAGCAACTGACAGTCATACTTGTATGGGTGGCGGTTCCAATGCACTAACCTATGGTGTTGGTTCTACTGAATATGCAAACTTAGTTCACAATCAGTTCGCATTTGTGAATGTGCCTGAGAGCATTCGATTCGAATTAGTTGGAACCCTGGACCCAGGTTGTACCGCGAAAGACATCATTCTACACATTCTTTGGAAATATGCCGCTAATTCGGAAACCCTTGACCGATCGATGGAATTTGGTGGTCCTGGTTTGGCCAGCCTTTCAATGGATGAGAGGGCAACGCTCTGTAACATGGCCACCGAATGTAGCGCCAAAACTGGTATCTGTGAGCCAGATGATTTGACTGTGGAATGGCTACTACCACGACGTGTGGGAATGAGTGAAAGCGAGATTCGTTCCGCTTTTATTCTACCCGATGAGGGAGCACACTACGACGGTGGTGTTCACATCATCAACCTAGATGAGATTCGACCAATGGTCGCTCACCCCGGTGATCCTGACAAGGGAACCCCTTCAGACCCAACAAACGGCGCATACATAGATGAATTGGGTAACGTGGAAATTGATATCGCATATGCTGGTTCATGCACTGCAGGCAAGGATGACGATTTTGCATATTATGCTAGGGTGGTAACTGCCGCGATTGATGCTGGGATGACTATCCCGGATGGTGTTGATTGCTACATACAGTATGGTAGTAAAGCAGTCAAAGAATTGTCAGAGAGAAATGGGTGGACTGAACTGTTCGAAAAAGCAGGTGTCAAAATCATCGACCCTGGTTGTGGCGCCTGTATAGGCGCTGGGCCTGGCGTTAGTGACAACCCTAACCAAGTGACTGTGTCAGCCATCAATCGTAATTTTCAGGGGCGCTCAGGCCCAGGTAGGCTATACCTTGCAAGTCCACTAACGGTCATGGCATCGGCATTTACTGGGAAGATTACTGCTTGGAGACCGGATTTGTTCAATGGGGTGTGATCTTGGACATTGTTCTAATTCTCTCTTTCTTGTTCTTCATGTCAGTTTTCGCTGGCGTCGGAATGGCTTCTATGTTCGTCAAAGAGGATACTACTGACGATTATCTAGTAGCTGGGCGAGGAATGCATCCTGCTCTCGCTGCTCTATCAGCAGTCAGTACATGGAACTCCGGTTACATGTTCATCGGATTTATCGGATTTACTTACATTATGGGTTACTCTGTTATGTGGTTGGCATTAGTTTCCACTATAGGACAGATTCTAGCGTGGACTTGGCTATACAAATTTATCCAAGAGGAGGGGAACGAGCGGGGCCTTCGTTCTCTATCTTCTCTTGTTGCTGAAAAGGCGGGTGCTCCTGAAGCGAAATTAGCTGCAGTACTCTCAGTTCTGTTTCTCAGCATCTATGCCGCAGCTCAACTGACCTCTGGTGGCAAGGCGCTCTTCGTCATGATGGGGTGGCCAGAGATGGTGGGTATCCTAATTGGATTTGTTCTTGTCGTTGCTTATTGTTACGCGGGAGGAATACGCGCTTCAATTTGGACTGATGCTGTTCAATCTTGTGTGATGGTGATTGGTTCGGTGATTCTATGCTGGATAGCTATCAAAGAAGTTGGAGGTTTTAGTGGCCTAGATAATGGTCTTGAGGCTCAAAGTGCAATGCTTACCAACTTCTTACCGCCTGATTTGAAATTTGGAATTTCATTGTGGGCCTTTGCGTTCTTCTTAGGGGGTTTAGGTGTTGCAGGACAACCCCAAGTTGTATCTAGAGTCATGACACTTGGTTCGGATAGAGACCGTAAGCAAGCGATGCTATGGTTCTTCATCTGGCAGACACCTTTCATCGTGTTGATGTATATCGTAGGTCTTGCTAGTCGCGTGTTGTTCAATGCTGAAGGGTTCGATGCTGAACTTGGTCTTCCAACTATGGCGATGGAAACGATGCCTGCTGTAGGGGTGGGAATGATTCTTGCATCGATTTTTGCTGCTACAATGTCAACTGCTGATAGTCAAGTTCTCGCGTGTACTGCTGCAATTACTGACGATATCAAACCGGAATGGAGAGAAGATCACAAGACTACCAAAATAGTGACACTCGTTGTCGCAGCGTTTGCCACATTGATTTCAATCGGG
>PBPH01000056.1 GCA_002725475.1 Methanobacteriota archaeon
GCAAGTTATGGAAGATGGATGGGAGAAGCCATATGAGTTCCATGTTAATGCTTCTTACGACAATGTCACACTTGGGGAAGGTGATGCAGTTAGTTTAATCATTCAGTCAAATCATAATTGTGTAATTCAGGGTAGAGTTTACTGGGATGCTTACCAATCAGCTACGGGTGTAATTCTAGAAGGAGACATGCTACAGCCCGAATTATCAGTCACGACTGATGCAAATGGAATAGCCCGAATAGAATTTACACCAATTAGTCCCTGGGGACCTCAAGATTATGATGCCCAATTCATTGACATTGTGGGGCCACTAGGTGGCTGGGAAGAAGGCCGACACATGTCAACAAAGCCTGCAGAAGATACACACGTTGAACATTTTGAGGCCCCACATGGAAGTAGATTAGTTGAGGCAAATAGAAGTGCGTTGGTTTGGATAAGTAATGCGACTCTAGGTCCTGGAAAATATATGGTTGATGCTTGCTTCATTCTAAAATCTGGAGATTATAATGAAGATTGCGATTCAGAAGATTCGGACCACATAATAGCAGTCTATAGATTTGAAGTGACTACCCAGAATGAAGCAATTGCAGGCGCTGGTTGGTTTTGGTTGATTTGCATAGCATCTCTTCTTGGTTATCTAGGGGTGCGGCTAAAAAGTGGATTAATACCGTGGCCAACTATTGTCCTGCTAATCATCTTGGCATTTTCCACCATGATTCCTGCATCAAATCTTCCAGAACTTGAAGTTGGAGCGACTAGAAATGATTCTGCTGCACCTCAATTTTCTCTATTACAACACCAATCAAGTGGAAGCGAGAGTCTCGGTTTGAACGATTTACTTTCAGGACATGACGCGCTAGTCCTAGGGGTTTTCACATCTGGTTCTCCAAATGCCGAACAACAGAAGAGAGATTTTGATAATGCAAGCGAGAGGTTAGGGGATGATGTAGCATTTGCTCAAATCGCCACTGGGAGCGGAGTTCAATCAACCGATCTTGATTACTATTCTTTGATTTTGAATGGCAGTTGGCCACTTCTAATTGATGAATCTAAAGGTGAAGTTGCAAATCAACTCCCAACAGGGATAGCAGATGGTGTGATAATTATTGATTCTGCTGGATTTATTTCATCGACCTCTTCAGGCTCAATGTCCGACCAAACAATTGTTGAATCTATTGAAAAAAGTCTCAAGGGCTCAGATCAGTCAATGCTGAACCTCTTCTCATTGCTAATTCCATCACTAATTGCATTGCCATTGCTTTTCTTGTCATTCCCAAGAAAGAGAACTGAAGTTCCTGAAAAGGCACTACCACCTGGTGCTGGACTTGGTGGAACAGTTATTGCTGCAGGAATTGGTTTTGCAGCATGGAGTTTGCCAATAGCGATACTATCCCTTTTCTCAGGGTCATTTTGGCCATTTGTAGAGTTCCTGCTAATGTCGTGGCTGGCGTGGCAAGGTTTGAGTTTAGCAATCCATGGAAAAGTGCATGAAATTCAATTCATAGCTAATCATATCCACAAAAGATTACCGGAAAGTTACAGCGAATGGAGATTGTTGCCTGACTTTTCTAGAGATTTAATGCTTGGTCACTGGCTAGCATGGCTTTCTTGGTTAGCATTTCCACTAATGATACCCCAAGGCATTGGTTCGCTAGCCTCTGCATCTTTAAAGGGGATGTTTTTAGCTCCTTTGATTCTCATTGGGCACTGTTTAATTGCAGGAATAATTGTACTAATTATTCGTAGTTTAGCAACAATTATGGGACCTATTTCTCGCTTAATTGGAATGCTTGGTCAAAAGGAAGCGCCTCGACTTTGGGGGTGTCTTCTAATGGGGATTGCATTGTGGTGGATTATTTGGTTATTGATGGGACCAATTAGTAACACCTTATTCATTTGATTACTAAATTGAAATCAATAATTATGATAATGAGAAAAGTAATTTATTGGAGGCCAATGGGCGCCAATAATGCACAATTTGTTTGCAGTGGCCTACGGTATTGCATTCGTTGTAATTGGGATCTCACATTTCACGGAGCCGCAAAAATTTGTGGAAATTGTTCCAAAAATTTTGCCATACTCACTATTCCTTGTCTATCTAACTGGAGTAATGGAAATTGCTGGAGGAATTGCGATAATATATCCAGAAACTAGAATGATGGCTGGCCGCTTATTGGCAATATTCTTGATTGCCGTTTATCCCGCTAACCTCTACATGTGGACTAATGATGTTGCCTTCAATGGAACTAAACTTGATACTCAAGGTCACGTTATCCGTTTGGTCATACAATTATTGTTAATTATTATTGCATTATACCTATCTGGTGATTTAAATTTCAATAAAAGTTCTAATTAAAGAGGCCTTTTCATGAGTTATTTTTCGTTAACTGTACTAAGATTGATGTGCTCAATAGCATTGATATCATATGTTTTTTATGCAATACCAGAACATAAATTTACATCAATATGGTTGCTATTATTCTTGAATATTGATCTCATCTTTATTCTATTATTTCGGTTATTTTCCAAGTTAGAGCATCCAAAATCAACCTCTAGAATATTAGCAGAAGATGCCCTCCCCATCTACACTCCTACAACGGGGGGTGAAGGGAAATCAGTATTGGTAGTTGGAGGAGGGATTAGTGGATTAACTGCAGCCAAGTACCTTATTCGGGCTGGTTGTGATGTTCGGTTGGTAGAACAACGATCGATTGTAGGTGGGAACAATGACCCATACTTAGAGAACTCAGAACATCATGCAACAACTGTCATCATTACACTTCCAGCCCAGCAACCTCACTATCTGCACCTATGTAGGGAATACGGAATTGAGCAAACTCCACACGAATTTGAGAATCTCAAGGGTTCAATTGTTTTCGAGGATCGTGAATTGAACACAAAAATGGGTTCTGGAATTGGTGGATTTCTTAAGTTCATTTATCGCGAAGCGACAATCATGGAATTAATTGATGGATTTATTATTTATTGGAAATTATACCGCCAATTCAAACTCAGACCTGAATCTGCAAAGAGTGTTGCAGAAGTACTCGGAAAAAGACTGGCCAACTCAACTGTTTTTACGCATTTCTATATGCCTTGGGTGGGAATTAATACTTGGTGTAGATTCGAAGATTTAGAAAGGCAGCCAGCCCATGTATTTGCAGCATTCATATTCGAATATGCTTTGACAATAGATATACGAGACAAGACTGCGAAATACAAGGAAGATTACTGGTGTGTTCTAGATGGAAGATTAATTCACGCATTGAGAGATGATTTACTGAGCAATGAAAGATTCACTCAGCATTTGAACTCAAAGGTTCAGAATATCACTAGAGAGTCAGATGGAATGTTTTTGGTTGAGTCAGAAAAAGGTGAAAAATGGTCTTGTGATTCAGTGATTGTCGCAACTCAGCCAACTCAAGCACTTCCTTTACTTGGCCAAGTAGCACCCAAAATTTTGGTTAATGAACTAGAAAAATGGAAACAAATGGATTGCTACGTGCTATTTCACACTGACTTTTCAGACATTGGCGAAAGGCCTTGGTTGCATCAAACCCATAGAAACGAAACTACTAGAAATTTCTATATTACTAACACAATAAAACCTAGGATGGGCGATCAAAATGCGAAGTACCTAATTACATTCGTTTACAACAATGAGAATTATCTCGACTTCAAGACCCGTCATATTAATGAAGAAAATATCGTTAAAATTTATGAGCCAAAGTTACCCATTTTCAACCTTGAAAATTCAATCGATCGAAACACTGTTTGGAGAGAAATAGATTCAGAATGCACTGATTTATTCTGGACACAGGCTTGCCGTTCAGGACTTCAGTACCACAACAATGGAATTCTAAGCGCGAAAAGAGTAGTAAGTAAAGTTCTGGGCTATGATTGGTAGTCTAATCATAATCACTCGCTATGTTCTTCCAACAAATCTATTGGAATAATTGCTAGAGCCTCCTCGTGAGTGCTTTCCAAATTTACTGGACAAGCCACACCATAATTGGCAGCATCCAACCAAGTCTGAGCGCAAACGCACCATCTATCTCCAGCTTTCAGCCCAGGGAAGTTAAATTGAGGCGCAGGTGTAATCAAATCGTTCCCTTTAGAACGGGCGAATTCAAGAAACTCATCAGTCACTATGCAGCAAACAACATGGAGCCCCAAATCGTTAGAATCAGTGTTACAACAACCGTCTCGATACCAACCAGTTAGGGGGTCTTCTGAACAAGTCTGCAACTCATCCCCTAGAACATTGATGCTCTGGTGCATATGCTGCCGAGTTCAGTTTAGAAGAAAAATATTATCAAAGTAATCAAGTAAATTTCTAACCAAAGGGTTCAACAAATTATGCCAAGTGGGCAGTAGTGATGAAGCCGTTGATAGTGGTCAATTTCAAGACTTACGAAACTGCACACGGAGTTGGTGCTGAAAGACTTGCAAAGGCTATGGAAACTGCCAATCAGGCCTGTGATTCTGTAGAATTTGTCGCAGTCGTCTCCGCCTTTGATTTAGCATCTGTAGCCACCGTTGCACCCAACCTCCAAGTTTGGACTCAACATCTTGATCCAGTTGGATTTGGTTCTAACACTGGCTGGCTCCACCCTCAAACCGCAATTGAGAGAGGGGCATCCGGTACAATCATCAACCATGCTGAGCACAAGGTATCTCTAGAGCATGTAGAAAATTTGCTTGAACAACTTCCAGAAGGCTTTCCTGTTTGCGCTTGTGCAGCAGATTTGGATGAAGCAAGAGCACTCGCTGCTCTTTCCCCGACTATGATTGCTGTTGAGCCCCCTGAATTGATTGGCGGCGATGTTTCAGTTACTTCTGCTGACCCTGAAATTGTTTCAGGTACAGCCAACCTAGTAAAATCAGTCAATCCAGATGTTAGAGTTCTATGCGGAGCAGGAGTCAAGAACGGAGAAGATGTAGCAATGGCAATTCAACTTGGTACCGAGGGAGTACTTCTAGCCAGTGGAGTGACAAAGGCATCTAATCCCGAAGCAGTGTTAGCAGACCTAGTATCTAGCCTCTAAGTTAGTTCAAACGTTTAACCGAAGCGTTGCGCAGCTGCTACCCATGCAAACATACTAAAATTAATAATTGCTAAACTAGTCAGTTATTGCTACAAGAAAGCAACTCATATTCAAACTAACACTTATTGATTTGAAGCCTGTCGATAGGTCATGACATCACTTGACGAAGTCGTTGAGATTGTGGTCATCAGTATGCGAGATGCGTTTCTTGCGGTCACTGTTTTCGTCGCTGCGATGGTATTTCTCTTCAGTTGGTTACAATATGCTACAAGCGGACGTTTTGTCGAATATATTCGTCGAAAAAAGAAACTACAGCCAGTAATTGGAGCGCTGATGGGATTAACCCCCGGATGTGGTGGTGCCATTGTCATGATGCCAATGTATGCTCGTGGTTATGTTTCATATGGTACAGTTTTGGCTACTTTAATCGCCACATTAGGCGATTCAGCCTTTATTTTGATAGGAGCAGCAATTACCGACTCAAGTTTCGTTGCCCCATTGATTGCAGTTCATGCTATTTCCTTCGTTACCGGAGTATCGTGGGGATATCTGGCTGATATGACAGGTACAACCCCGCACAAACCATTGGGCCGTATTGGGCCTATTATTGGCCAAGAACCGATTGATGACGACTCAGGTAATGGGTCACCCTTAGAGGACTTGCCCCGTGAAGAGTCGGGAGGTCTTGCCTACAAAATCCTCCATAAGGGATACTTGGTGTGGTGGAGTGTTACCCTCATAGGTTTGATTTTTGCAATACTAATACTGGTTTGGTCTAGTCAAGATCCAGATTACAGCCTTGATTTATCCTTTGACCCTACCGCCATGGATGGTATCATTACATGGATTGGCCTAATTGGAACTAGTCTTTCGGTAATATTGTATATTGCACAGAAGAATTGGATAGGTGACGATACAGAAGCAACTATTGGTGACAAATTGCATTCCATGCGTGAGACAATGATTCACTCTGCTAGTGAAACCGCTTTCGTTACTTTCTGGGTTATGATTGCCTATCTAGCCTTCGAATTTGGAATGTTATTTAGCGGCATCTCGGAGCAGAATATGAGTAATTATGGCGACGGGATTATCACAATTATTGCAGTATCTATAATTGGCTTAATACCTGGCTGCGGACCGCAAATTATTGTGATTACAGCCTATACAAAAGATATAATTTCATTCCCTGCATTAGTTGCTAATGCAATCAGTCAAGACGGAGATGCATTGTTTCCACTACTTGTACGACACAAAGCTGCAAGTCTGTGGGCGACGATACATACTATGATTCCAGCAATAATCGTAGGAGTAATCTTGTTGATTCTAGTGTAAAACCTTGACGGAATTCTAGTGTTTTCAGTGGGTTTATTCGATTGAGGGATATTTTCCCCCGGACTGTGAATGGCCCTCTGGCACATTTGCATCATAATCAACAACTACGCCAACTA
>PBPH01000057.1 GCA_002725475.1 Methanobacteriota archaeon
GGAAGGTTGGTTTGTGAAAGAGGTGTTTGAGGCAGTAACTAATTGGCGCCCATCTACTACTTTTGTTCGGCGCCTAATGATGGTGTGGATGTATGTTGCAGCACTATTAAGTGGTATTCGAATTTGGTTGCATTTTTCGTAAAATTCTCATTTTTCGCCAAATCTAGTTAGGGCATCATTGATGAAGGCAAAGCATCCTGCCCATTACATGGGCAGTCTAATTGGCAGGGGATTTCGGTGCGCGCCTTGCATTATTATCCTCATTTTTTTAATGAGCAATTTTTCATCACTTATTCATTCTCAAATAGATGAGAAGTCAGAATTAGAAAATTCGAATTCTCTATGGCTTGCCTCAAAAGGTTCTAGCGGAGACATTGATGTTCCATCATGGAGGGTTGGTGATCAGTGGACCTATAGTGGAGTAATGAATGTTCAAGGATTATTGCAATCTTCCGGTGTTTCTTCCAACATCCAAACTATTACTGGCGATTTGTATATGGAGGTTGATGATATCATCACAATGAACGTTGAAAATCAGACATCACTCGTTTATAGGCTAGAATCCGAGGCGGAGTTTGAAGCAAATAATGTCAATCTTGATTCTTATTCTGGTGATTTAACCGTAGATTACAAGGAGACAGACTACATACGTGTCAGTGACGGGGCATTAATCCAAATGACATTAGAAATTGATGTTTCTTTCCTTGCCTTTGGCTTCATCAATGTAGATGTGGGAGAGATGATAATTACCAATGAATATAGCCCACCCAAAGAACTCTATGACTTCCCTATTAGAGTTGGTGAAACATGGTCAAATCAATACACTAATTCTGTAACATGGTCAGGGCAGTCAAATTATTTCTCTATTCCACCAGATACAGTGGATCAGGCATCTAGTTCTCATGCAGTAGTTTCCCAAGGAAACCCCTCAGTTCAATATAGTGGATGTGCAAATTCGTACAATGTCACTTCATACGACAGCAATGGAACTCCAGATGGTTTCCAGTGGTTTTGTCCTGCTGTAAATAATGATGCTTGGAGGCATATTGAAGTGGCTTTGGGTTTGGAAATCGACTTCAAATTGATATCAGTACAGCCAGTTTCTCGTAGCACAAATATCGATGTGGAATTTGATTATCCCGCATGGCCTTTGGACACAAATTTGTCTGCGTGGGTAAATGTTTCAGATTCTTCAGGTTCTCCAATTGGTGGGCAAGTTGTAGAATTTAGATACGAATGTGTTGGTTATTCCACTTCTTTGACAACAGCGTCAAATGGTTCAGCTTACATCGTATTTGATACTAATCACAGTCCAGACCCGTCACCCGGTCCAGACGATTTTTCTAGCCATGGTGTAATTGCTTGGATTAGTGCCGGCAAGAAGGTAGGTGTCGATACAATCACATTGGATGATGATTTGACTACTATCGATTATCTGCCTAAATCAAGTGGTGTATCAGTGGAAAGGGTTCGTGATGGAAATAGCGTATTTCTCAATCCCATAATTGGCTACAATGCAATCCCTGATGACACCTTAATCTTCACAATTCCGGTGCAAAATGTCGGAATATTGGGCGGTCCTCAAACTGAATTAGAAGTTACTTCCCCTGATGGTGTGACAAGCAGGGCGAATATTCCACCACTGGGTGCTTTAGAAAGTGCTCAAGTTCAATTGACTTGGAATGTGCCTCCAAATCAAGCGATTGGAGATATAGAGGTGCAATTTGAAGTCGATCCCGATGGTTTGATGACAGAGGATGGTAACCAAAGTAACGATGCAACCAATTTCTCTATTTTTATCGGTCGATTACCAGTTGCAAATTTGGTAGAAATTCAACCTACCAAAACTTTGACTCAGGTAATGATTGATGCTAGGAACAGCAACGACCCTGACGGTGGCTCACCCCACTGTACCTTTGTCGTTGAAATAAATGTAGCAACTAATCAGACATTTGAGGAGGAGGATTGTCTATTCGAGTACAATTGGTCAGATGATGGAACGTACCGTGTATGGCTAACTATCACAGATGATGAAAATGACCAAGATTCTATTCATATGGATATTGAAATCCTTAATCGCCCACCATGGGTAAATCTCACCACACAAAATAGCATCCTCTCCATCCCGGTAGAATCCTCAATTACCTTCATGGCAACAGATTCAGGGGATCTTGATTCACTTCTACCTGAAGGTTCCAATGTAGATTACCTTTGGCAATTACCCACTGCATCTGATGGTACCCAGTATGTATGTGAGAGCGGTATTCTTGTAGCGCCTTCTTGCAAAGTTACTCCTATGGAAGAAGGCATTTTTACTCCAGAGGTTATTGTAGAGGACGATGATGGAGCTTTCACATCTAGTGAGTTTAATCTTGTTGTAACTAACATAGCGCCAACGAATGCGGAAATTACAATGTGGAACGGCTCTGAACAAATTACAGATGACAGAAACCCTCCAATTTGGGATATTTTGGAAGATCAGGTGGTTACTTTGAAGGGTACAGCTCATGATTCTTTGAATGATAGGAGCACCTTAACATGGGGTTGGCAACCAGATGTCGACGTTGATCCTAATTGGTATGTCGAGAACGTAGGAGAGTCATCTGAAATAGATGTTTCATGGAACACCTCAGGCTCTCATGTAATTGCGATGGAAGCAATTGATGACGATGGCGAAAGCAGTGGAATAGCTAACGGCTGGGTTCGTGTGTCTAACGTAGCCCCTACAGTAGAACAATTCCAACCATTGTTACCGGTAGGAGAAGATAGGGAACTAACTTTAACAGGAGTTTTCAGTGATACACCTTCTGATTTGGAAACTCTAGAAGTTTGCTGGGACGTAGACTTTGTAGTTGATTTAGATGAGAATGGTGACACTATGGATGATTGTGATTTTGTAGGTCCAGATATCACATATCATTGGCCAACTGCAGGGCTCATGCAAATTCGATTCCATGTGACAGATGATGACGGGGATTCGGCAGAAGCCATTGTTAATGTCACAGTGGTGAATTTGAAGCCTAAAGCTGCTGCGAGTCCTGAGAAATTAACCGTTCGAGTTGGGGAGGAGTTGGTCATTTGGACAAACGAAACCACCGATTCCTCATCCGATATTCCGAACTTGATTTTTAACTGGGATTTCGATTCATCAGCAGATTTCGATGATGATGGCGATCCACTAAATGATATCCAGGCAGTCACACAATACGGCGAGCCACTAAGACATACATTTGCAAAAGAAGGAACAAAGAATATACGACTTACAGTGTTTGATGAGAACGACACAAACCCCTCGACTGTTGATATTATAATCACCGTTATTCCAGATGACTCTGGAGTTCTTGGCTGGGTTGATTCTAACACCGCTGGAGTTTCAAATATCGTTGTGATTCTAGGATTGGTACTTGTTGCATTACTAATTGTTCTAGGATTTTCAATGTTGAGAAACAAAGGTGGCGGTCCCGAGGATTGGATGATTAGTAGTGGCCTGTACAACGAATCTTCACCAACAGCAGCCCCCCCAACCTATGCATTTGGAGAAACTGCGGCAACTACGGCTCCTGCTGTAGTTGAAACTCCTGCAGGAGTACCCCCGCAAGAAACCGCACAATTGCAAACTCCCGAACCAGTTCAACAGCCAGTCGCTTCAACCCCTGCTCCATTATTGGACACATCATCACTTGACGACATATTTGCTGCCCCTGCAGCACCCGCTCCAGTGGTATCTTCCGGCCCCCCCTTACCAGTTGGAGGGCTACCAGATGGATGGACAATGGAACAGTGGGGACACTATGGGGAACAGTGGCTGAAGGATCAAGCTGCACAAAGTAGTGATACTGGCGGATTTGACTTTGATTTGTGAAATATGACACAACTCAAACTTCAATACTAATTGCGATATTGGAAAACTGCAATGCAACCACTGATACCCCCGCCTCCGCCAACGTTAGGGGCCCCCCCTCCTCTCCCTCAACAATTACCAGTACCACCTCCCCCTTTACAATCGCCAGCACCCCCTCCTGCCGAGAAAAATATTCATCATATGGGCCATTTACCAAGACCTGTTGGAGATGAAACTGTAGAAGCTTTCATGAAATTCAACCCCTACAAATTAACAATTTTTGAGATGTTTTATCTTGGTTTGATTGTAGTAGGTGGTTTAATTTGGATTGCACAAATAATCGAAAATAATGGTCTTGCTTTTTCTTTGTTTGCTGTGTTTGTAATCTATATTGGGTTGATGCTTTGGGGGGCTTTGTTGGGCCGCTTTTCTTGGGGTATTATTGCTAAATGGTCAGTTAAAGGGTGGTTGCTTAATGTTTGGAAGTCACCGTTATTCCCTGTATTCACTACAGATGCTTGCATGATTAGAATTGACTCATACGTTATAGAAAACAAACCTTCTGGATTATGGAATAATATTGTATTCTCCATTAAACAATCTTGGACCTCTTCTCTATTTCTCTTCACATTTTTCTTCTTATTGATGCCAGATGATATTACGAATATTTCCGTAAATCAGTCTTATAGTAATGCTGTATTACTACTTCTGTTACTATCACCTATGCTGAGTGGCCTTCTTGTTCCACTATACATTTTCAGTGACTCTTCAGTAGTAGAAGTGATTCCGGGGGAAAGGGATTTCGCTCCAATAGGGATGTCTTTGAGACAATTATTGAGGAGATTTATTGGTTGGGGTTCAATGGTAATTGTACTCTTAACTTTAATTGACATCACTAATTCTAGCGGTTTAAGTTCTGCAGTCCAATTTTTCCTGACCGATACTTTGATCCTTTTGTCAATGCTTGGCGCCATGGTTCTTGCTGCGGCATTATCATATCCAAATCGCTTGCATTTGAAATGGGTCGAAGAGTTCAACAAACTTTGGTTCGAGGAAAGAGATCCAGATCACACATTTCATAGAATAGATGACAATGCCTATATCGTAATCCCAGATCATTTGTTACACGAAACATTAACTCATCTAAGGTCTGTAATGGGCGATAACTTTTCTGATTCACAAATCCCTCCGGCGCCATCAATTAATCAGCAAAATGTACAAAATCCACCCCCTCCTCCAAATTTTTGATATTTGTCGTAATATTGAGATTAGCGCATTATTGATGAAGCGAAACTCCCCCCCAGCCTCATGACTGTAGCAAAGCCCCCAATATTTCAGTCCGCCACACCTTTGATTTTCACCCTTCTTCTATTGATTAGTAGTTGGTCGATAGCTCTCAATATTGACCGAGAATTACCAATTGAAATAACAGATGACAACCCATCTAATACAGGTGCCAAATTTTCGGGGGGGGATGTCGATGTACCATTGTTGTATGTGGGTGATCGTTGGACTTATTCTGGCTTTTTTGACGTAGTAGAGATGATTGAGAGCGCAGGTGTTGATACGAATGCTGAAGCCCTAGTAGGTGATCTAGATATGTGGGTTGATGATGTTCATTCTAGAGGAGTAGGAAACATCAGTTCAATTTCTTACATTATCAAGTCAGAGGGAGTATTCATTGCTGAAAATGTGACCTTAGACGGAACTCTTGGCACTATCAATGTAAGATATGAATCTACTGAGACCGTTAGAGCTGGAGATTTAGCGATAATAAAGAATGAAGTGTTCATGGATGTGAATTTCACAATCAGTGGCGCATTTCCAATTAGTATTGCTGTAGTCACAGCTACTGACTCATTTTATGAGCCTAGGGAAGATTATGATTTCCCATTACGTGTTGGTGAAGAGTGGAGTAATCAATATCTAGATGTAAATACATGGCAAGGCAATTCCTATTATTTTACAATTCCAGATGATGAAACGCTATCTTACCAGACCGGCCATTCTGTAGTTAGTGTAGGTGATCCAGAAGTTGAATATTCGGGATGTGATAATTCTTACAATGTAACAGCCTTCGATGAGAACGGCTCGATTGAATCTTTCAGATGGTGGTGCCCATCTGCCAAGAATGATGCATGGAGGCACTTTGAAAATGCTCTTGGCATGTATGTTGATTTCTACCTAAAGGATTTCCAACCGGCAACTCCAGACAAATATATCGACGTTGATTTTGAGTTTTCAACTTGGGCGTTAAACACCCCACTGGATCTGTGGGTAAATATTACAGATGCCAGTACTGGAGAGCCAGTCCCCAACCACGCTTTTGTCCTTAGATATGAGCACGACGATAACCTTTGGGTCACTCTAACCACTGCAAGTAATGGCACAGCCTATTATGAACTAGACACAAGTGATCCTCTAGACGACTCCCCATCTAACCATGATTATGCCAGTCACGGAATTGTAGCATGGGATGCTGCTGGGAAAAATCATGGCGTAGACACCCTAACTTTGGACGAGGAATTAGTAGAATTGGATTATCGGCCCCGTCCGGGAGGCATTTCACTTGTTAGAGTTAGAGATAACGTTACTATGACACTGAACCCACTATACGGATTCAATGCAATTGCTGGAGATGTCCTTCACTTTACTGTTCCAATCGATAACAAAGGGATGACAGGAGGTCCAGCTACAGAATTGGAGATGGTTTCGCCCGATTCCTCTACTGAAAGAAAGACCATCAATGCATTACCTCCTGTAGGGGAACAAACGTTCCAATTTTCATGGACTGTACCACAATCTCAGCCACTAGGACTTACTAATTTCACATTCGAGGTTGATCCAGATCATTTGATGACGCAAGATGTAAATCAAAGCAATGATTTGGCAATTTTCCCTATATTTATTGGAGAAATTCCAGTAATAGATTTGACAAATATTGGATCTAGCCCTACGCTCATTGACTTACTTTTAGATGGCACTGGAAGTGTTGATGGAGATGGCGGTAGTTTGCACTGTACCTTTGAGATTGAAACTTCAGAAAATGTATTTGAGATATTTGAGGAAGAAGATTGTCAGAAAGTGTATAATTGGCACGATGATGGGATATTTTCAGTATCTCTAACCATCACTGATGAGGAGAACGACCAAGACCACACTTCTATGAACGTAGAGATTCTAAATCGAGCACCTTGGGTAAATATCACCTCACCATCTGAGGCATTACCTGCTGAAAGTACCATTACTTTCGATGCATTTGACAGCGGTGATGCAGACACACTCTATCCTGATGCTCCTGTTGATGCACTTTGGCTCCTCCCTACAAGATCCGATGGGTTCCAGTATGTATGTGAAGACGAGGGGACTACTATCACAATGACTTGCACAGTGACTCCGATGGAGGAAGGGGCTTTTGTGATGGGCCTAGAAGTTACGGATGATGACGGAGAGGTGACATCAACAACGTATTCACTTCAAGTAACCAACATCAATCCTCGAGAAGTTGTAATGACAATGAACGATGGGACAACTTCCAATGATGAGCCTGCTCCATCAACTTGGGAAGTTTTTGAAGATCAAGAAGTCACTCTAAATGGGGTGGCTGTTGATACAATGAATGATCAAGATAACCTAAATTGGAATTGGGCTTCTATCGATTCAGACAATAACCTCGCTTGGCAAGAATCAACTAATGGAGCGGATTCAGAAATACACGTTTCATGGGTTAATTCAGGATTGCATCACATTGAATTGGATGTTTTGGATGATGATGGGGCGAGTAGTGGGAAGCTAATGGGGCATGTAACGGTAATCAATGTCCCTCCAACTAGTGAGCCATTCAGTGCCCAACTTCCAGTGGGTGAAGATAGGCCATTCCAATTGACAGGATATTATTCAGATACACTATCAGACGTAGATAATTTGCAAGTTTGTTGGGATGTTGATTTGACAAATGACGCTGACGACAATTTAGTGAATTTCGATGACTGCGACTACGTTGGTGACTCAATTGATCATTCTTGGCCGGCTGCAGGAGAATATACCGTTCGCTTCCACGTTACTGACGATGATGGTGACGTTGCAGAATCTTTTGTCAATGTCACTGTGGTCAATCTCAGACCAAAAGCGGTAGTATCAGCCGAAAAGACAAGTGTTGCAGTGGGCGAGGAAGTGGTGATTTCTACCAATGGCACAAGTGACACTGATTCAGATCTATCATTGCTAATTTTCACTTGGGATTTGGATACTACCACTGACTCTAATGGTGATGGTGATGCTGCGAATGATCCAGACTCTTTCACCTCAAGGACTGGTTCATTACGCCACACCTTTGATACACCTGGTACCAAACATATTCGGTTGATTGTTTCAGATGGAGACATGGTTGATACTGCAGATATTACCATTGAGGTCTCTGGTGGAAGCGGGGGTTTCCTAGGTGCAATGGGTGAAACAGCCGGCATCAGTAATCTCCTCATTGTCTTATTATTGGTAATTGGAGCCCTTGCAGCAATAGGTGTGACTATTGTCAAGAAAAGGGGTGATGAAATACCCTCACTTTCCACTTTTGAAGAACTAGAAGAGGAATGAAAAACCCAACTAAAACCCTTTTCGCGTACATTACCCTCAAATCATATTGAGTTTGAGGGGCCCTCTAGAACTAATCTACGAGGTGTGGCCAATGTCGAACATCTACTCATTTTTTGGCTTACCAGACCCGAATGAGGGTATTCCAATTGATGATCAAATACATTCTTCTGAAGAAAGATTGAATGTAAAGAGGAGAATCTCTGAGGTCGAAGTTCTAGTTAGTGAAAACTTTCACGACTTGGCGGAACGCAAATGGCAGGGGTGGTCTAGTAGCAGACTTGGGCCACCAAGAAGAGCCATACGTTATATTGAGCCAGATAATCTCCATAGGTTATCTGTTCACGGAATCACACAGAGATTATTGGGGGGAGATATGGTTGTCGTAGATTTGAGAGATTTGAAACACATGAAGGCACAACAAGATGCTTGTCGGAGGGAATTGGGGAATATGTCAGAAAGGCTAGGTGCTCCCGTATTTTCGCTGAATAGTGAGGAGACGTTGCTACTTGTTCCTGGGGCAGGAGCTGTTGTTGAAACAACTTCTCATCATTTAGGAATCGCTGAAGAAGTTTGAGTCCTAGAACCAATGGTTCAACTCTCCACTGTCAATCTCTTTAATTGCATATTCAGTATAGTCCCTGTATGCAATCCATTTGGCCAACCCTTCCGGGTCATCACCTGATTCAGTTTTCTTAGCGATTGTTTCATCAGCATATTCAATGCAGCGCCGTAAGAAATCCTTTACAATTTCCTTGCTCTTTTCGGGTTCCATCATGAATCACTCCCATCTATTCGATTGGATTCGTAATCATCTCTAGTCATTAGAAAGGTAGCAGGGACCCCGCCCCAAACTTCCCCTGGCGGGATATCTTTTGTTGCTACACCGCCTGCTGCAACCACTGCATTTTGTCCAATTGTAACCCCTGGCAGAATTGTAGCGCCCCCGCCTATTACTGCTCCATTTCCTACAATGACGGGCAGCCATTTTTCTCTATCGCGGCTAGGTGGGTGCCGATCATTGAGAAGGGTGGCATTTGGTCCGATAAAAACATCATTTCCTAATTCACAGATTGATGCAACATAAGCCCCTCCTTGAACTCTAACCCGGTCACCAAGGGCGGCCTCACTACCAACATGTGCTAGAGCCCCTACTGAACAGTTAGCACCTATCACTGCCCCTTTGCCAATGTGGCATGGGCCCCAAGCAACTGAACCGTTTCCTAAATCATGACGGATGCCAACTAAATCCTCGTTCGAGCCACTCACGTCATCACCACCCCCTATCTCTATACATTAATTTCATTCATGATTCTCTCAACATGGCCAGTTGATTTGACGTTATATCCAACCCATGCAAGCGAACCATCTTGACTTATTACAAAGGTTGAACGAATACAACCTAGGAATGTTCGTCCGTAGAGTTTCTTTTCTGTCCATGTATTGTATAATTGATGCAATTCAGTCTCAGAATCTACAATCAATTCGAAAGGTAGGTCGTGCTTGTCAATAAAATTCTGATGGCTCTTTGCAGAATCCTTTGAGACTCCAATAACTCGCCATCCTGCACTCTTTAGGGCTCCAAAGTTGTCGCGGAAATCACACGCTTGAGTTGTACATCCAGGTGTGTTATCTTTAGGATAGAAATAGAGAATTACTCCACTTTCTTCCAACATGGAAGAAAGCGTTACTTTACTTCCATCGGTCAATTCAGCAGTAAATTCAGGCGCCTTATCCCCTACGTTAAGTCTCTCGGCCATATTTTTCCCAGAACCTACTACATCTAAGTGTGGCGCTAATATCATTGAACAATTATGATGCAAATGAGCAAATGGGACAATCAAGTGGTTCATGACCTCTAGCAGGACAGTATTCTCTTCCAAAGTAGATAATTTGCAAATGTCGCCGACCCCACTCATTTTCTGGAAATAGATTCTTCAAATCTCTCTCGACTTGAGTCACATTTTTTCCTTCACTTAACCCCCAGCGAGTTGCTAATCTGTGTATGTGGGTATCTACTGGGAAGGCTGGTATTCCAAACGCCTGCACCATTACAACACTGGCGGTTTTATGGCCTACTCCTGCCAACGCTTCGAGTTCTTCAAATGACTCAGGCACGATACCTCCATGTCTTTCTAGAAGTTGATTTGCCATCAAATGAAGATTTTTTGCTTTGGTAGGTGCTAGCCCAATTTCACGTATTATTTCTTTAATTTCATCAACTTCGAGTGTCGCCATTTTTGATGGGGTTGGAGCAACTGCAAATAGTGCTGGAGTAACTTGGTTTACTTTCTTATCTGTTGTTTGGGCCGAAAGCATTACTGCGACCAAAAATGTGTATGAATCTAGATGATCTAGGGGAATTGGTTGCTCGGGATATAATTCATCAAGAAGTGTCCCGATAGTAGCAACTTTTTCACTGACTTTCACAATAATCACTCATCTTCTACAAGGATGTCAGTTCTCCAACCATAAACACCGGCAGCAGTAATCAAGCAGAATGGAAGGATGTAACATGGGAACCACATCCAATTTGCAAAATCTTGGTTTGCTCCCCCCATTATCAGGAAGAGAACAACTCCTACCAACATTGCAGGAAAAATTGAGACTCCGCCAAACACAACCGCTCTTGCCGCTCCCATGAACGTTGGGTAGGGGTCAATTGAATGAACCTTCGGCTCATTCATTTAGATAATAGCGACTCGATTTCTTCGCCGGTGTAGCAGTTAAGAAGGTGCTTTGGTTCAAGCCAACCCTTTCGAGCAATCTGCACTCCAAACCATACATCTCTGAGTCCAGTAGTGTTATGCGCGTCTGGATTGATACAGATTGGAACGCCTTGATCACGTGCAAAGCGACAATATCTCCAATCCAAGTCAAGACGATATGGGCTAGCATTGATTTCAACTGATTTCAACTCACCTTCAGCATTCAGCTCCCCCATTCTTCTAAGCACAGCATGAATGTCTACATCAAACCCGTCACGACTTTGCAATATTCTTCCGGTAGGGTGTCCTAATATGGTCATTGTAGGGTCTTCTATCGCTTTGATTAGTGCTTCAGTATTTTCCACCTCATCCCTAGCTCTCCAAGTAGAAAGTTGATGGACACTTGCCACGACATGGTGCAGTTGCCTTCTTGTTTCTTCATCATAATCCAGACTTCCATCAGACAGAATATCACATTCAGCCCCATGTAGAAGGCGGAAATTTTTCCCACCATCTGACCATAATTCATTGAGTGAGCGAATTTTTCCCCCCTGTTCCAACATATCCTCAGCATCTGCACCAATTTGCCTTCCACCAATATTGAGTAGCGAGGAATGATCTGCAATACCAAGGAATTCCCAATCCATATCCATTGCTGCGGCAGCCATTTGTTCTAGGGTAGCTACACCATCAGATAGGATGGTGTGATTGTGGAATGAACCTTTCAAGTCAGTGGGCATAACTAGCCTTGGTAGCGTTTTTTCCAGTGCAGCTTCAATTTCCCCCATATCTTCTCTCAATTCAGGAGGTACCCAATCAAGCCCTAGATGATGGTAGATATCCTCCTCATTTTTTGCTTCCAATGAAAATTTAGCAGCTTCAAGCCCCTTTAGATCACCGGCTTTCTCATCATCAATTAGACCAAATTCATTGAGCCTCAATCCATTGTCAATTGCAAGTTGTCTCATTCGAATATTATGTTCCTTACTACCTGTGAAGTAAGCCAATGTGAATGCGAACACGTGGGGGGGCACCATGCGAACCTGAGCATCAATGGTACCTGATGATTCCATTCCTGAATAATCATCACCCCCTATAGCGTGGAAGACTCCACCATCGATAGTTCCCAAATCCATCCCGTGCTCAAGAATACTGGCTTCAAGAACCACGCTGACTTTGCTATCTCCTGCTCCTTTTACTTCTGTAATATCTGGAATCGCTAATATGGCTTCAGTTACAGCCTCAACATTCTCAGGCTTGACAGCTGCTACAATATCTAGGTCCCCAACAGTCTCTCTTCTTCTACGGGCGCTTCCAGCGAGTTGTGCATGTTCTACCCCGTCAATTTTGGCAACCATTGCTTCAAACGCCTCACCGTAGAGAAGTCCAACATTTAGGCGCCTTCTACCTTGGAAGCGTGCCAGCAAATCGATGCCATCGAGAATTTTCTGCTGACTTTTTTCTCCAAACCCTTCAAGGGAGGATATTGCATCATCGTTACACGCTGCAGAAAGTTCGTCAATCGAATCAATCCCTAATTCATCATGCAATTGTTTGATTCGTTTTGGGCCTAACCCTGGGATTGCAAGCATTTCAATCATTCCAGCGGGTGTTTCGTCGTAAAGCGATTGCAAATCACCCCAGGTCCCTTCGCCTAAAGATTCTCCAATTAGGGCCGCAATACCCTTGCCGATTCCCTTTACGCCTGTGATTTCACCTGACTCACTTAACTCCCACAAATCCCGATCTAGTGACGCAATGGTACGACTACCGTTTTCATATGCCCTAATTCTGAAAGGATTGGCATCTTTTAGCTTGAGAAGAGTTGCAACTTGTTCAAGGACGGTTGCAACCTGAGACTTGGAAAAATGGGGCGGTTTATTCCGTCTGCTTTTCGGTAATGCCCACGCTTTGATGGATACCATGGTCTCACTAATGGTGATTGGGCCGGTCACCCCGCTTGAACCCTCGTGTTATTGAAGTGCTAATACTCCCTCGCAGGTTCATGTCTTTGGTCGGGTTGTTGGAGACGCTATCGACGATTACCTGTGCTGGTTCGTTCATAATTTGGGTGAGTATTGGAACTCTTTCAAAGACCGACCGCTCAGAAAAAATCACTCAACAAATTATGACAATACTTTGTTTTGGGGCTGCAGTATCACTTTTCGCTCTCTATTATACCGGTGGATCAATTTTTGGTTCAGCCAATTTGGCAAGAATACTGGCAGTAGTGTGCATCGCTGTTGGAATCAGTGCAACAATGAATATCAAAGGAGAAGAAGTTCAAGGTGAGCCAAATCCTCACCATTTGATGAAAGCAAGAAAGGAAAGAGAAGAATTGGAATCTAACGATTAGCTAATTTTCTGTATTCTTTCGTCTGTCACCCATTCGTCCCAACTTGAATCAAATCCGATATATGTTATCAAATATTGTCCAGGGTTATCTGCGTTCAGGACGTTGGCATCCCACCAACTTCCATTCCACTCTACTTTGACTTGTTCTCCTGCAGAAATAACTGGCTTATTGAACGGGTGGTCGTCAGGTTTCACAACCCAACCAGTTGGACCAACAACATAGTTTGTGTTTCGAGTCTCTACACGTGCTGTTGCACGCTCATCATATTGAATCCCGACAATCGTAGAAGTTCTGACAGGGCCTTCGCCTAATTTCGGATGATCGTAGGCATAACCCTTCAAGCATCCATCCTCAATATAGGCATCACGAATCACTACTTCTGGCTTATATTCAGTGGCTTCAGTATTATCTTCACTTACCATGTATTTTACCAATTCGCGGTAGTCAATTTCCGAATCTAATGCAATTCCTAGGGCTGCGAATTCTTCCATCACTTCATCTACGCCGATAGGGTCTTCACCCATTTCAGTGAGAATTTCAAAGTACTTTCTAGCAGAAATTGTTCCACTACCATTCTCATCGAACACTTGGAATGCATCAATCAATTCTTGTTCTGCTTCTAATACATGGTCTAGATAATCTTGGACTTCTACAGAATCTTCTTGCAATTGTTCAATCCTACTCCATTCAACATTATCTTCTATATCTCCATCATCGAAATGAATCAAGAAAGTGTGGTCGTCATGCTCAGCAGCAATTTTTCCAGGGTAATAATTCCCATAATTCTTCCAGTTTACAATTACACGGTCTCCAGCATTGTATGGTGGTGCTGCAGGACGAATTGTTCCAGGAGATGTTCCGATCACCACTGCGTGCTTTGTTTCCACTTTGGAAGACTTTGGCACTTCAATCCTGTATGTGCCATCATCATTGACACCAACTACAGTACATCTATCCAACCA